>JAUIKB010000124.1 GCA_030430975.1 Polyangia bacterium | reverse complement strand
AGCCATGTGTTGGAACGCTCCAGCGGCGTAGGTGATTCAACACCCGGCGTAAACGCGCGCTAGTTCGTCGACAGCGCCGACACGGTCACCTCGTCCTGCGTCGAAACACGGAACGTGAACGTCAGTTCGACCTCCTCGGCGTCGTTTCGAATCACAGCGGTGACGTCTGTGTCTTCAGGAATCCTGACCTCGTCCGAACCCGACGGGTTGCCCTCTGACGACGACACCCACGCCCAGTCGTCACCAAACGGCGACGCGTTGACGAGACGAAGACTCATGTTAGTCGACGTCACGCGTGAGAACACGAACACGCTACCGGGCGCGACCGAGGCAGATCCTCCGGAAACCGCACAGCCACCCGTCGCCGGCACGTACACCAGCGTACCGATTCCGATCAGCGGATTCCCGGTCGAAATCGACGTTTGGAGCGGTGGCTTGCACTCGGTCGGCAGCACTCCGCTGACGCCAGCTGTTCCGCCGGCCCCTGCCATCGTTCCGCCGCTGCCACTGGCGCCACCGGAACCGCCCGAGGCTCCGCCGCCGCCCGAACCACCGCCGGTGCTGTCGGATCCTCCGCAGCCAAGCGGCAGGAGACCTGCCATCAGAATTCCGATCAGCGTCGCTCTCATGACCTGTGCTTACGGACGCGCCGCCGCGGCCTTCCCTATCATCCGACGGCCGGGGGCGGAATCGTCCAATCGCTGCCCCCCTCGCTGGTGTCGTCCTCTACCGGCGTGTCTTCCTCGGCCGCGCCCAGGAAGTTCAACAACTCGGACCGACGCGCGTACGCGTCACTGCGTCCCAGATCGACCAGACGGCGCGCGAACCCGCCGTCGAAGAGCAGATAACTAGCGAGGTCGGCATCATCGGCAACGCCGACGTCGAGGAGCTTCAGCAGCCGCTTCGTTACGCTCGGCCCACCGCGAAGGCGTCCGGCGCGCAGATAGTCGGCCGCCAGTTTGCCAACTCGCTCGGACGGGCGGACCACCATCGTGCTGATGGGTCGAAACACGTGTCCACCGCGCAGACCGGCGGCCTCGTTGATGGTGTTCAAGAAGTCCGGCCCATACGCAGCCTCGCCGCTGGCGAGAATGTCGTTCAGCAGATTAACGGAACCAAGGTCCGAATCGAGATGATCGAGCAGCAGCGCGTTCATGATCTTCCCCATCAAGAACGTCGCCCCGGGCGCGCCGATTTGCTGAGGTCGAGCGATCCCGCGCACGAGGCGACTGGTGCCGATGACCAAGACGTGCGTTGCGCCGAGCCGGATCGCCGGCGCGATCGGCGTATTCTGACGAACGCCTCCATCGACGTAAAGCTGACTGCCGATGCGTACCGGAGGAAACAACAGCGGGATCGCCGCCGACGCGAGCGCGTGCTGGGGTCCGATCCGCTCCGCGCGAATCAGAGTGCGCGGTGGCGCGCGCGTGGGAAGCGCCGTGTTGGGACCGGTCTGCATGAAGATGACCGTTCGCCCGGTCGAAACTTCGGTCGTCGAAACACTCAGGGCGCCGAGCAACCCTTTGCGCATGCTCCTCGACACGGCACGCCACGGGATCTCACGTTGAACTAGCGACGACATCGGCGTGACGTCGAACAAGCCGCTACCGCCGCCACCGCCGGTGAGGACGCGGGGCAGGCTGACCGCCTGCTTTAACCCGAAGCCAAGCACGTGATCGAGACGCATCCCCGACCACACATCGACCAACCGCCGCACACCCAAGACGGGGTCGATCAGATGAGCTGCCAGGTACGCGCTGTTGATCGCGCCAACGCTGGTCCCGCACAAGATGTCGACCTTCGGAGCCCCACCCCGCCGACGCGTCAACTCATCGAATAAGAACGAGAGAACCCCCGCTTCGTACGCTCCTCGTGCGCCACCACCGGAGAGGATGATTGCTAGTCGACGCGGACGTTTCTCTGGCACGTTGGTGAGGGGCCTTTCGACAGAACTGCGCTGGCAATTCGACCGGAGTCTGCCACAGCCACGCAAACCTCTCCACAAAGGTGAACATGTCGCGAATTCACCGAGTGTTTGGCGCGTGTCGGCTACGGCGCGGGGTTCGATGACGGCGCGACAGCGGAAGCCGATACGTTTTCGTCAGGCGCCTGTATGCTGGCGACGATCGCGCGCCTGCAGAACAAGTCGCGCAATATGGGATCGCGAATGTTCGTGAGCAACTCGTTGGCATAGTTCGCCGCGCGTTTGCGAAATTCGTCTTGCTGCGGCGAGTCGGCCTTAACCAGAGCGTCCACGCACAGCGCGCGCGTCTCAAGGCCGTACTCGGATCCCTGAACGGTTTCGATCGCTCCCATCGCCGTGGTCGCGAGCAGAATCCCGGTGTGCTGCTCACCGATGTCGACTCGGGCTGCGGCCTCGACTGACATGGCATAGAAGTGAAATGCCACGTACGCCTGTGCCTCGGCTGCCTGGCGAGCGTCGAAAGCATGCATCACCGCCGCGCCAGAGTCACCACTGGCACGCGACACAAGGGCGCGCAGGATCTTTTCGTGGACGGAATCGTACGCGCTACCTGTCACTGCGGTCAGTGCACCAGCATCGCCGACGAACACGTCAGCGGCATCCAGATCGCCTGACTCGAGGAGCACCTCGGCGGTTACGAGCAACGTGTCGGCGCGCGCATCCTGATCGCCGTACCGTTCATGAGCTTCCCGCGCGCGCTTTAGGTACGCGAGCGCCCGCGGCAGGTCGCCAAGTCGCGCGTAGCTCTGCCCGATGTTGCTGAGCGTCTTTGCGATCTGAAAACGACCGCCGATCGCGAGGTCGATGCGGATCGCGTCCATAGCCAGCGCGACCGCGTCCTCGAATTGGCCGAGCACAAACATGCAGAACGCGAGCGAGTTCTTCGCGCGCGCCTCCATCCGACGCGCGCCGACCTGCCTGAAGACGGCGATCGCTTCGGCGTGCGCCTGTATCGCTTCATGCACGCGACCCACGCGGCGCAAGAGTGTGCCGCGTGCACGCAGGACATCGGCGCGCAAGCGCGAGGCGACGTTCTGCCGCGACGTGGTCGACAGCGCGCGATCGCACGCCGCCAACGCGCCCTGCATGTCTCCGAGATCGCGCAACATCTCTGCCATGAGCGCCTGAGCCTGCGCTTCGAGCGTCGACGAGCGCGCCTGGCGGGCCACTTGCTCAGCCTTCTGCGCTGACGACAGACCACGCGCAAGCTGACCGTCGTCGAGATCGTGCTGCGCGGTTCGTACCAACGCGGTCGCAGCCCAGTACGGGTTATTGCTTTTCTTCGCCAGACGTCGCAGCGCGCGCAGATGACGGCGGCGGTCGGTCCACTTGCCCTGCACTCGGCAGATGTTTTCGAGTGCTTCGTGGGCACCGAGACGCCGCAGGTCGTCCTCCGGCAGCACCGACAGCGCGCGTCGATAGTACCGCGTCGACAGCTTCATTTGATAGCTGGCGCGCGCCGCCGCGGCCGCCTCGAGATAGTAGTCGCCGGCTTCACTGCGCTGATGCCCACGCGCCAAGTGCCGCGCAACCAAGGCCGAACCGAGTCCCTTGGCGTGTCCGGTGTTGACCAGGTGCTGGCCGAGCCGCCGATGCATCCGCACCTGATCTCGACGGTCGAGGCCTATGTACGCAACATCGCGGGTCAGCGGGTGGCGCACGTCAACGGAGTTGCCCTTGTCGTCGCACAGACCCCGCGCGCACAGCCGCGTCACCGCTTCAGCGCTTCCGTTGCCCGCTAGCGCTTCGAGATCCTGTTCCGTGAGACGTCCACCAGCAACCGCCAGCCAATCGATGATCGCGTGCTCTTCTGGCGGCAGCTCGTTGAGGCGATCTGCGATCAGCTGTTCGAGCGTCGACGGCAGAGGCTGCGCGGCCTCGCCCGGTCGCTCCACACGCACCAAAACGGATTCTCCAACTTCGTTCTCGCGAATCTCGAACACGCCGCGTTCGAGCAGCGCGTCGACCATTTCGATCAGAAAGAACGGGTTGCCGCCCGCGCGCGGCAGAAGATCCGCACATACCTCGGCCACGCCGTGCCGGACGCTGATGTGCGCTTGAAGCAGGCTGATCTGGTTCTCGGCGCTGAGCGGCTTGAGCTCGACGCGCACGACGCCTTCGACGTACTGCACAATGCGATCGTCTGGGCGTGAGACGAGGATCGCGAACACCGGCAGCGGGTCTTCACGGCGGATCAGTTCGGTGAGCAACTCGAGGCTGGGACGATCGCCCCACTGCAGGCCGTCGATCACCACCACGAGGGGCTGCTCGACAGCGGTCTTCGCGAAGAACCGCCGCATGCCCGACGCGATCAGCCGACGGTTGTGAGCAACTTCCGCTTCGTCCGCCGCTGCCGCCAAGCGCCCGGTCGTCAGCTCGGCGAGGCGCCGAATGATCTCGCCACCGTATGTGCCGGACGCGTAATCACCGAGTGAATCGGAGACGAGCTCCATCGCGTCTTCGAGGGGCTGATCGACGGACGTCCCAGTCAGCTCACGCACCCAATCGCCTACGTTGGCAAACGGCAGCTCCATCCGTGCCGGCGCGCACTCGACTCGAAGCACCCGCGTCCCCGGAGGCAACTCCGACAGGAACGTCGACACCAGCGCGCTCTTGCCGATGCCCATTTCCCCGATCAGGGCGCGGGATGTAACCCGACCCTTGGCGCCGTCCGCGGTGGGCGTGATCGCGCGATGGAAAGCCGCGTGCAGATCCGCGAGTTCGGCGTCGCGGCCGATCAGATCGTTAGGCGCCGCGGCGGCTTCTTCTTGCCGCTCATCCCGGGTCAGAGGTCGCTCCAGCGAGTAAATCCGCATGTTGCGAGGCAGCTCGAGACGGTCAGCCTCTTGGATCTGGATGGTCGGCGCGTCCGCCCAAACGAAGTCGCGACGCGCCAGTCGGTATAAGCCCCCCGCTACCCAGGTCGTGCCATGAGGTGCCTGTTCGGACAGCAAACGCCCTAAATAGACCGCCGAGTCCTGGAGTTCGTGATCGATGAGGTGCCCAGCCTTGTCGCGACTGCCGGTGGCGATTCCGCGCACGATGCCTACGCTGGCGGACAGCTTAACCGGCAGGTCGTCGCAGGCGCCCTGAATCGCCTCGTGCATGTCGACGGCGAGCCAGGCCGCATCCGCCGCCGCGCGTGCCGGGTTGGCCATGAGGCCAATGACGGCGCGACCGCTGGTAGGAAGATCCTCGCCCTCCGTGGACCAGGCCCAGCGACCGCTGCGCTTGAACGCCATCTCGCTGAGAATCGACTGCAGCTGCTCACTGACGCGGTCAGCCTGACCGCGTCCCATCGCCTCGATGAGCTGGTCGAAACCATGGAGTTGAACGCCGAGGATCGCGACGTGCCGCACCTCGCGCCCGGCGCGTTCCTTGAGGGTGCGTCGGAGCGGGCGGCCGGGGCCGGTCGGCTCGTCATGAGCCGCCGCGGAATCGCCCTCCGACTCGGCGTTCGACTCCGACAGCGAGTCCTGCGCCTCGCTGAATTCGCTTTGCGGAGCCTCAGACAGCGGACCTTCAAGACCGGGCGACGTGTGTTCCCGCCCAACGAAGCGCTCGATGACGCTTTCGAGGGTGTGCGAGTCGACGACCTCCTGCTTTTGAAACAGCACTCGCGTCAGCGCACCTGCCATGTCGCGCGCGGTCTGGAAGCGATCGTCAGGATCGACGGACAGCGCACGCATGATAATCGCCTCGAGCTCCCGCGGCACTTCGGAGGCGAACGTGCTCGGCGGCTCGACACGCCCGGTCCGTACGATCTCGAGTAGTTCCGCACCCTCGGCGGCGCCGTGCAACGGCCTTCCGGTCATCAGCTCATGGAACACAACGCCGATCGAATAGATATCCGATCGACGGTCCACCCGCTCGGCACGCGCCTGCTCGGGCGACATGTAGCTGGTCTTACCTTTGAGGATACCTGTTTCTTCGCGGAATAAATTCGCGGACGCGATCCCAAAGTCGGCGACCTTGACCGCGCCGTCCAGACTGAGCAGGATGTTCTGCGGCGATACATCGCGGTGAACGATGCCGAGTGGCGCCCCTCCTTCGTCTTTGCGCTCGTGCGCGTAGTGCAGGCCCTTGGCAACCTCTGCGATGATGTAGGCCGCGACGTACGGCGGTACCCGCATCTCCTTGGCTCGCGCTGCCCGCTGGAGCTTGCGGAGGTCCGGGCCCTCCACGTACTCCATGCTGAGCAACTGCCCTTCATCGCCGTAGTCCTGGAAGTCGTAGACCTGAACGATATTGGGATGGTTCAGTCGGGTCGCAAGCTGCGCTTCTTCGGCAAACATCGAGCGGAACCGCGGGGATGATGTGTGTTGCGGCAGAATCCGCTTCACCACCAGCAACTTGAAAGTGCCTTCCGCCCCGCGCTTCTTGGCCAAGAACACCTCGGCCATGCCGCCGGCTCCGAGCCGCCTGATGACCTCGAAGTCTGCTAGCCGCTGTGGCGATTCGGGCGGTTCTTCAGCCATGAGCCTGCGTCAGCACGCACGATACCCCGACCCGCGCGCCGTATACGGCGAAATTCCACTTCAGCGCTGGAAAACACGGGTGTTTTGGGGTTTGGGCACTAAGCTCCCAGCGATGCGCAGACTTCTGCTTGGAGGAATCGTCGCCGTCCACCTGGCAGCCGCGGCGTGCGGACCGCACCGGTCTGCGCCCGAGGTGCCAACACGCCGCTCGGTGGGTGAGGTCGATCCGACGACCGTTAACTCCGAACGGTTCAGCGCAGCGGTTCAGACCGTGCTGGCCGACGGACAGCCCAGTCAGAAACGCAACAACTTGCTGGCGGGCGTGGTGATCCACCAATTGGATCGCGCGGCCGAACGGTTCTCGCGCGGTCACACCGAGCGCGGCATGCGTGCACTGACCGGCGCGCTGTTCTTGGTTAGAGCGGGCGAGCTGCATTCAACCATGACTCAAGGCAAGGACGACGCGCTGTCACCGGCCGCCGATCGGGTTGCTCAGGTCGGCAATGAAGGCGCTTCGCTGGCCCTGTACACGTTGCTTGCCGAGTCGGTTAAGGACCCGGCCAAGAAAAAAGAAGTCGCCACGCACCTGAACTCGCTCACGCGCTGGATGGCTGACACGAGACGGCGCGGGACCATGCGCGGACTCATGTCCGAGCATCTCAAGGCGGTGCACCGTTCGCTTCTCCAGCCGACGTACCCGACGCTGGACAACGCGCGAAACGCCACCGAGACCTGGATCGCGAAGGCGCTGACTGTCGATCTCGAACGGGTCCCGCTGGAAACTCACGAGGATCGCGAGGAGGCGCTGGCCGCCTATCGGGCCGTCCGCTCCGGCGGCGCCAGCCTGATCGCCCTGTACTTAAGGCACGGCGACGCCAAGGCCGCCCTAGCGGCGATCGAAGCCGGAGACGCAGCGCGCGTCGTACCCAAAGCCCTGCGGCTGTGGCTCGAGCGCGCCGCCGACGAGGACGATCCAGAAGCGTGGGCAGGGCTGTATCGAGTGTTCGCCAGTGCCGACGAACCGGAGCGGCCGGAAACATCTATCGACGCGTCGCTCGCGCAGGGGGCAGCATGGGGCTGCGCCGTTCAGCTGTACCGCGCTGCGCCGGACTCGATCCGCGCTAGCATCGTGCTCGCGAACCTGCTCTTGCGATACGAAATGAGTGAGGCCGCACCAGCGCTGCTGACGCGACCCCTCAAGTCGCACGACTCGTCGCGCTGGATCGGCACGTCGCTGTCGCTGGTCATGAAGGCGGTCGTCGCGGCCGACGCGGCAGGCGATCCTGGGGTCGCCCAGCGCACCTTTAAGGCCGCCGCACCGATCCTGAAGATGGCCAGGGGCACTGAAGGCGTGAAGCCCAGTCCGGCGAGCTTGCACTACGTGCTGGGCGCGATTCTGACGCGCGCCGCCAACCCTGAAGCCGCCCTACCCCACTTGAAAACCGCAGCCAAAGAAGCCCCGTCCATCGACGTGTTCTCCGCCCTGGCCGCGATCAACCGGCAGCGAGGCGACGCTGCTGCGGCGCTCAAGAACCTCGCGCAGATGGCGCAGCTCGCCCAGGCGAGCGCCGACATGGGCTCGCTGGCCCGCGCCAAGACTCGGCGCTTCGAGATCTTGCAGTCGCTGGACAAGAAGGCGGAAGCCGAGGCAGCACTACGGGAAGCTCTGAACCATGCGCTTCGGGCTCGCCAGATCGCACGCCCCGGCGGCGCCGCGTCGCAGGAAGAGCGCACTCTGGCTCGCGTCCTGGAGCACTACGGGGAAACACGCGCGGCGAAGCGCGCTTCGGCGCGGGCTTTCGAAGCCGCGGGGAGCAACAGTCGGCAACTAGCCGCGAGTATCCTCGATGCGGCCCGACGCGCGCTGGCGTTAGGAGACGTGCGTGCCGGCCGCGAGAACGCGCGCCGGGCGATCGAAGCGCAGCTCGATCGCGAGGACATGGTGTACGTCGCGTTGTGGCTGATGCTGCTCGAACAGCGTCAAAAAGTGTCGAGCGATGGCTCGGTCGGCGAGATCTTCGCCGACATGGACGGCAAGTCAGACTGGGCGGGCAAACTCCGCAGCTGGGGCCAAGGACGCCTGACCGACGCGCAGCTAACCGCGGGCGCTCAAAACCACGTCGAGAAAACCGAAGCCGCGTTCTACGTCGCGATGCGCCGCTTCGTGACGGGCAAGGCTGCCATCGATGCGCTCGTACCGTCAGCGACGAGCACAGCGACGGAGCTGGTCGAGGTAATGATCGCGCGCGACGAAGTGCGACGCGCGAAGCATCCCATGCAGCTCAAGGTACCGGACAGCGTGAAGCTGCCCTGATGGGCGCTAGGCCTTCGGCTGCCGACCGAGCAGTTTGGCAGCCAAGTGCTCGCCCAGCGAGTCCGTCATGAGACGCTCGACGATCGCTTCCTTTTCGGAGCGCTGCTCGTCACTCTCGTATTGAAACTCGATGCCCATCCCGGCGGGGTTGGCTTTGCTGGCCTCTTCGACGCCGACGATCCAGATCACCTTCCCGCACAGCTTGAGCGGTCGCTCCAGGTGCGGAATATCGAGTGCGAAGACAAACTCCGTTCCAATGTCGAGCGGCCGCTGGGTACCGATGAAGGTCCCGCCGCGGGAAATATTCTTCGTGTAGTCCGCAAAGAAGGTGTTGAGCCGCCGGTACTCGACTTTGAGCTCGATCGGAGCCCGGTCGAACACTCTCCGGTCGGCCCCGGTCGGCTCTGGAGCGGAATCCTGCTCCGACGCGTCCATTCCGTAAGCGTAGGACAGCGAGCGCGATTCGGCTAGAAAAGGCTCGGACGTGGTTCCTGCTGCTCGTTTTGGGACCGAGCGGAGCGTGGTATGCAGCCTCGGTGCGGGATCCGTACGAATTACTGGGTATCGCGCGAGGCGCAACACGGGAGGAGATCCGGGCAGCATTCCGGCGTCAGGCGGCTAAGCACCACCCAGACCTGAACCCCGGTGACCCCGACGCCGTACGTCGTTTTAAAGAGATCAACCAAGCGCACCAGATCCTCAGCGATCCCGACAAGCGCGCGGCGTTCGACCGCTTTGGCAAGTCAGCCTTCCAACCCGGCGGCGCGGCGGCCGGATTCAACGTCAACGTCAACGCCAATCTCGACGAGATCCTGGGCGACATCCTCGGCGCCGTGGGCATCAAGCGCGGACAGAGAGGCCTGCTCAAACGTAAGCTGACCGTCGAGTTCGAAGAAGCGGCCTTGGGGTGCAAGAAGGAATTCACCTACGAGCGTCTGGGAACGTGCTCGACGTGCCGAGGTACCGGCGGCGCGCGCAACACGCGGATCGAGCTGTGCGACAACTGCGACGGACGCGGCCGCACGCGCGTCCAGGGCGTCTTGCCATTCGCGGTGGAGCGCCAGTGCCCGACTTGCCGCGGGCGCGGCCGCCGTCCTGTCGAGCGTTGCGTCGACTGCGATGGCGTCGGCGTCAGCAAACAGGAACGCACGCTCGAGATCGAGCTTCCTGCGGGTATCGACGACGGCGCGACCAAGCGCGTTGACGGCGCCGGCGATCTGCCGCACCCCGACGAGCCCACAGGCGACCTCGAGCTCA
>JAUIKB010000123.1 GCA_030430975.1 Polyangia bacterium | reverse complement strand
ACTTGAGTTCCTTGGCGACGACGAGGAATGACCGCGGGCGCCGCGCCGTGGCGTTGCTAGCGGCGCTGCTTAGTCTGGTCGGACACGTCGCGCCGAGCCGTGCTGCGGATCCGCGCGCCGCGTCGGCGCCGGGCTCGGGTTCGTCCGCCATCAACAGGCAAGAGTACTCCCCGCTCGAGAAAGCGCTCATCCGCGAGAACCTGGCCGCCCGGAAGATGCGGCGCGACAGCGAGCCGGAAGGGAAGCTGATCGAGTCTATCGAGATCGCGCCCCTCGACGTGTTCGATGATCGCGACCCAGTGCCTACGTTCTTCAACCTCTTCCACGTGACCTCGCAAGAGCGAGTGATTCGGCGCAACCTGCTGATCGCCAGTGGAGAGAAGTACTCCGAGCGCTACGTGCGCGAGTCTGAGCGAAATCTCCGCGCGCTGCGGCAGCTGTCCGTCGCCCTCATCGTGCCGGTTCGAGGGTCGAAACCCGACCGCGTACGGCTACTCGTTATCACCAAGGACATTTGGAGCCTACGCCTCAACAACGCGTTCACCGTGTTCCAAGGCAAGTTGCTCAGCCTGCTCGTGCAGCCGAGCGAGGAGAATCTGCTGGGCACCCACCAGCGGCTGACCACGCTGTTTTTCTTAGAGCCGGACACACTCAGCTTTGGCGCGACGTATCAGATACCGTTCATTGCGGGGACGCGCACTCAGGCGTCTGCCAGCGGTGGCGTGATCGTCAATCGTGAGACGGGCCGTCCCGAGGGAAGCTTCGGCGGATTCTATCTCGGCAAGCCGTTGTTCGCGACGTTGACGAAATGGTCGTGGGGCACCGCCGTGTCGTGGCGACGCGAGGTGACGCGCATCTTCACCACGGATCGCGTAGCTGAGTACGAGGCGTCGACCGGGGAACGGGTTCCGTTCATCTTCAAGAGCGATCTGCTGTCCGGGTATTATTCAGTCACGCGGTCGTTCGGTCGGATCGACAAGTTCGACCTGTCGGGAGGTGTCGAAGCGACACGCAATTCGTTTGTCGTGCCCGACAAGCTCGAGCGCGATTCTGGGTTTCGGGTCTCCGAGGCGGCGCGCGCCGAGTTTACGCGGAATCGCGTACCGGTTAGCGACACGCGAGCGAGCCCTTTCGTCCAGCTCCGGGCGTACTCGGCGCGCTTCCAGCGCATGCTTGAGGTGAACACGCTTGGGCTCCAGGAAGACCTGCAAACCGGGCATGACCTCATCCTGAAGCTCTATCCGGCGTCGTCGGACATCGCGTCTACCCGAACCCTGCTCGGTAGTTACGCCGGGCTTGCGTATACCGTCCCGCTCGGACCCGACGCGCTGGCGCGCGGACTGGTGGCGAACACGGCCGAAGTCGCGAGCAAGGGACGACACGATGCGCTGCTCGAATTGGCCGCGCGCTTGGTGGCACCGCGCGTGCGTATCGGTCGGCTGGTGTACGACGTGCAGTTTGCACATCGCTACTACTCGCACCTCAATCAACAGTACGTGATCGGTGGCGACACGCGGCCCCGCGGCTACCCGAACGGAGCCTTCTTCGGCAAAGACGCCGTGCAGTCGAGCCTTGAGTTCCGATCACGCAGCGTTCCCATTCTGTCGGCCGCGGTCGGTGGTGCGTTGTTCTGGGATGCCGGCGATGCCGCGGACTCCGTATCGGCGATCGCCTTGAAGCACTCGGTCGGACTCGGCCTGCGCGCGGTGTTCCCGCAGTTCGACCGAATCGTGATGCGCGCGGATTGGGGGTTTCCGATCGACGCGGCTAAGTTCGGCTACTCGACGTTGCCGGGCGCGTTCTTGATCACGTTCGAGCAGGCGTTCGGCATGCCCGGCCTCGTGCCGCCCGACGTCGTGAAAACTCTGAGCGGTGGATAACTTGTAGGCTCTAGGGCGCGCTAGCGCGCGCCGCCAGCACGTAGTCCATGACCTGCTTGGTTTGAGTTTCGTCGAGCTTCGCGGCCTTGCTCATGCTTTCGACATAGCCTGGCCATTTTTCCGCCGAGTATTTGTTGATCTTGGGTAGGGCGTGGCACTTTTTGCAGGCTGTGCCGTAGGTTTCCCGACCAGCCTCCAGTGATGCCTGGGTTGCCTCTGGCGAACGACTCTGGGCGGATTTCACCATCGCCGGACTGACGATCGGTGGACCACCGGCTCCGCAGCCGGCGGCGACGCTGGCGGCGACGACGAACAGAAGGTGCAGGTTAGCGCGCATGGCGGGCAGTCTACGCGGGTTTCACGGCTCGTCGATAGCTAACCTTGTTCAGGGCCTCCGAGATGACTCCGGTTCGCGCCGATTCGTCTCCCTCGAGTTCGGGGGCCATGACCAGCCTGTGTGCGAGGACGGCGTCGGCTACGTCTCTGACGTCGTCCGGGGTGGTGAATGGTCGGCCGGCGATGACCGCGGAGGCTTTGGCTGCTCGAAGTAGCGCGAGGCTCGCACGTGGTGAACAGCCCAGGACGACCCGTGGATGCTTGCGCGTGAACGCCACCAGGTGAACGCAGTAGTCGTACACGTCGTCTTCGACATGCACCCGTGACGCAACTGATTGCAGCCCTTGCACATCGGCAGCGTTTAGCAGCGCGCGTGGTTCGGGTGCCGCCACACCGTGAGCACGGAGCATCGCCACCTCTGCCTCGGCGCGCGGGTAACCCATGCGCACGCGTACCAGGAACCGATCGATCTGAGCCTCCGGCAGGGGGTATGTGCCTTCGAGATCGATTGGGTTTTGGGTTGCCAAGACGAAGAACGGCAGCGGCAATTCGAACCTGTCACCCTCGATGGTGACCTGACGTTCCTGCATCGCCTCAAGCAACGCCGACTGAGTCTTTGCAGGCGCTCGATTGATCTCATCGGCCAACACGACGTTGGCAAAGATCGGGCCCCCTCGGAGGGTGAAATTTCCGTCTTTGGGGTTGAGGACGTAGGTGCCGGTGATGTCAGCGGGCAGCAGGTCAGGCGTGAACTGGATGCGGCGGATGGTGCAGCCCAGGGTGGTCGCAAAAGCCTTGACGAGCGTTGTCTTGGCGATCCCCGGCACGCCCTCAAGCAACACGTGGCCGCGCGCAAGCAGCGCAATGAGCATCATTTCCACCGGCTTGGCCTCGCCGATGTACACGCGGCTGACCTCCCCGCGCATATCGTTCAGGCGGGCTCGGGCTGCTTCGACTTCGTTGATTTGCAGTGCTTGGCTCACGCGCTTTCGTCGCTCCGTTTCTCTAGTTCGGTCATAATCGAGGTGACGCGGCGGTGCATCTGTTGAAGGTAGCTCCGCGCGATGCGGACGGGCTGTTGAGCTGCCACCGCCGACTCGGTTCTCTCGAGCTCTGACAGCAGTTTCGCGACTTCTGCGCGCTGGTCCGGCTGCAGCACATCCTGCCGCTCGAGCTGCCGGAGCAGTTCGTCGCGCCCCGGCCGACTTGCGAAACCGAGCCGGTGGCTGAGGGCCTCATCAAGCGCGGCCTTGAGTTCCATCAGCGCCAGCGCGCGGTGCGTGGTCGGGGCGGTCAACACAGCCGCCCGTCCGGCGGCGCCGCCCTGGGCGATCAGCGGAGTGGCTCGCGCAAATCGGGGGACCGTACCGCGGTAGCTCTTCGTAGACACCGTGATCATGAACGCGGCTGCGCCGATCGCGACAGCAGCTGCAAGCACCATCGCGGCCCAATCCGGCAGCCCGTCACGATGGGTGTCTTCGATGAGATCCTTGAAGCCATCGACATAGTCTTCGATGTCGTCGCTGAATTCTCCATCCCCGCCGTAGTGGCCGCGTTGCTTGAAGCGATTGGCGACTAGATACAGTTTGCCGCTGCGCGTTCCCCACTCGTCGTCCTCGACCAAGTATTCTGCGAGCCCGCCGGCGAAGTTCCGGTTGCCGGGGTAGCGCAGCATCAGATTGATGATCGCTGACGGGTCAGCCATCGCAAAGAGTCTGCCCTTGTCGGCGATGATTCCCGTCACCGCCAGTGTCGCGTCCGGCTCGCCGCGCGCAGTCAGCTTGAGCACCGGCGTCAAGTTGGGGTGCCTCAACGCGGAGGGGTGGTTCGTTACTAGCTGCTGGACGTTGGCTACGACCGGGTGTCGACCCTGTTCGTGCCCGGCAACGACCTGTATGGCCGGAACGGCGATTGCGAGGTTGGCATTTCCACGTAGTGTTAAGGCGGGGCGCGATGGTGCAGCGATGCGCTCGATCTGAAAGCGCTTGAGCAGCTCGTTGCCGCGCCCGAAGTCGTCGAGCAGCGCGATTCGGCCACCGGCTCGCAAAAACGCGCTCGCCTCGCTGTAGTCCACCGTGACATCCGGGTGCACGATGACGATGCCGTCGGCCG
The DNA here is from genome assembly GCA_030430975.1 of Polyangia bacterium. Taxonomy (GTDB): domain Bacteria; phylum Myxococcota_A; class Polyangia; order Polyangiales; family Polyangiaceae; genus JAUIKB01. The sequence goes on along the minus strand of JAUIKB010000123.1, from coordinate 5,726 downwards.
GCGTCAGCTCCTCCCAGTCGAGCGTCGCGACCAACGCCACGCGATCCTTTCCCAGCTTCGACCTGGCGAGCTTCCGAAACGCGCTGGTTCCCTCCCAGCCATCGTCGTTGAACCCGAAAGCCGCTTGCGCGTCGGGCACCCAGCACGCCATCGCCAGCCAAGCCGCCAGCGCGCAGAGCAAAGCGCGCAGACGCAGAAACGGGAGGGCTGGCATCGTCCGTTCTTACCGCGCCGTCTCACTCCCGGGCACCGCTTCCGCCCGTGACCGACGATTTTGCGAGCGGACTGACACGATTGTCACGGGTCCCGGATCGCAGCCCGCCCCCGCGCCAGCCCCAAGAGGCGTTGAGTCTCACGCCGTAAATAACTGAAATAAAAAAGATTTTTGGCGTATACCTGGGAACTTGACCAGGCTCATAGGGTCGTTACATTAGGGCAGTGGTTGGTCTCTTGCATACCCGCTACAGTAATGGATAAGCAGCGCACGTTCGGCTAACGGTTGGACGGGGCGGCCTTAGGTCCCAAAAGAAGAAGTCACGATGCTACCGCCCTTCATAATCGACCAGATCCGGCGCCGCGAGGAAGACCGACGCAAACTGGAACGGACTCAGCCTCGGCTCGAGCTGCCGATCGGTCGCTATGATTCGCCGGGTGACGGTGGGACACCGGGAAAAACGCCTGACGGCGACGATGATGACGCCGACCGCGGCGTTGTGATCGTCGATTTGGGCTAGGCGAGGCAAGCGGGTTCGACCGAACGCGGCGGAGCTGGCCCGTTCGACGAGCCAGCGCGGGCGAGATGGCGCCAAAACAGCGCGTCTCGCGCTTACCAAGACGCTGCCGCGCCGTCCCCACCGGAGGGTTGCCAGCGGCACAGGAAGATCATTGCGAACCTACCCAACCGAGCCTAGGGTCCGGCGTCTTTCTTCGGGTCCTATGAGATTTCGCTTACCTTTGCAGCGCCTGGTCGCGCCGTTGATCGCGCTAGCGTCGGTGGGGTGTTTCGCGCCAGAGGATGGCCCGGAGCCACCGCTCGACCGCATCTACTTCCCGACCGGTCTGGCTGTGAGTCCGACCGGCGACCGCCTGTACGTCGCTAACTCGGACTTCGACCTGCAGTTCAACGCAGGATCGTTGCAGGTGTTTGATCTGAAGGCGCTCAACCGTCGCCTGCCGCGTCACTGCGAGAGCCGCGACGACTGCCGCAGTGGTGAAGAGTGCGATCTGCCGACCGCGACGAGCGCTGGCACCCACTGGTGCGTTCCGGCCGACTCTCGCGAGCCATGCGATGGTCTGGGCGAGAAGCTGGTCAGCGACCGGAATATCAGCCCTGGGCGATGCGCCCCCCTCGATGCACGGCCCTTCTTGCTCGACTCCGTTGGCATCGGCGCATTCGCGACAGACGTTCTGTATCGGGACAACCCGGCGGGCGGGGGGCGGCTTTTCATCCCCGCGCGGGGCGACAGCACGCTGCATTGGGTCGATGTTGACGAAACCGGCGCCTCCGGCGAAGAACTCGACTGCGGTCAGTTCGGCTCGGACGGATCCTGCGATGACGACCATCGCCGCGGCCAGAACTCCGACGCCGAGAACACGCGCGGACTGAGTATGCCGCGCGAGCCGTTCGGCATCGCCGCCGACGCGGCGGGCGAGGTGCTCGTACTGACGCACCAATCGAACAGTTCGGCGTCGCTATTTGTGAACGATTGGACTCAGAACGGACCCCGACTGGAGTTCGTCCTGAACGATCTGCCGTCGGGCGCCGTCGGTGTGACGGCTCTTCCCGAGCCAAAGTTCATCAAGCAAGAGGGCGTGCCATTCGACCCTGGCTTTCTGTTGTCATTCCGAGCGAGCCCGGAGCTCGTGCTGGTTCGCTACTTCGCGGATGCCACGTCGAACGAACCCCGACCGTTCATCACGGAGGCCGGGCGCGTTGGCATCAGCGCCAACTCGCTCGGTTTCGACTCACGTGGGGTCGCGGTCGACCCGCTCAAGCGCCAGTCGTGCGAGGATGACTGCGAGACGAGCGCGAGTGACCTGAGCACCTGCTACCGGGACTGCGCTGGCATTCCGCTCGATGTGTACGTCAGCAACCGTGCGCCGTCGACGCTGTTGATCGGCGAGACCCGGCCGAACGACAGCCCCACGGCCAGCGACGACCTGCCCTATATCTACGATACGCTGCCGTTGTCGTTCGGTCCATCGCGCGTTGTAATCGGGGACATCATCGATCAGGAGGGCAACCCGGCTCGGCGCGTATTCGTTGTGTGTTTCGACTCTCAATTAATCTACGTGTTCGACCCGATCGGTCGCCGTATCGAACGCATCATCGAAACCGGCCGCGGGCCGCACGCGTTCGTGTTGGGGCGCACAAACGCAAGTGGGCAGAGCGCTCCTACTGGCCTCGCCTACATCGGGCACTTCACGGATTCGTATATCGGCGTCGTCGACCTCGACCAGCGCCACCGCGAGGCATACGGCACCATCATCGCAACGCTTGCCGATCCGACGCCGCCGAGGGCTTCCAAGTGACGGCGGCAAGGTTGGCGCTCGCGACGGCGATCAGCGCGGTTCTCGCGCTGGGTTGCCAGGATACGCCACCGCCGCAACCCGTGCGGTCCTTGGAGCGCAGCGGCGACGTCAGCTTCTTGTGTGCCGCGTCTGAAGACGTCCTGAATCCGGGACGTCACATCGACGACTGCCCGGACTTCGAGGACGGCAGCGACCATCTGTACGGCTTGGTCACGCAGACGACGCGCGGCGAGGTTGCGGTGATCGATCTGTCCGCCGGCGTCGTGACCGACGTGGCGCCCGACGTGCCCGGGTTCAACTTCCTGCCGATTGGCGCGCAACCTGGGGACATCGTTTCGACACCGGGCGGTTCGGCGACGTTCGTCGGTGTTGCCGAACTAGGGTACGAGGGGATCTTCGCGCTGCCGACAGCGTGCATCGACGCGCCGGGCGAAGACGAACCGCCCCGGGATTTGCCGACCTGGCCGGCGTGCGCCTTACCGGCCGCCCCCGGGCAGATGCGGGTACTCATCGACCCTCCCAGCGGCGACGCGGACGATGCCAAGATCCGCGCCAGCTGTGACAGCGGCTACGATATTCCGGTGGGCGAATCGACGTCGTCCACTGAGCGCAGCGGTTGCGAAGCAGATCTGGGACTGGAAACGAATCCGCCGGGCCGCCGCAAGCTCGCCGTCGCGCTTCCAGACATGGGACTCATCGCGGTCGTCGACGCCCAAGAGCTGCTCGACCGTCCGCAAGGTAGCTTCGACCCGTGTCCGGTTGAGCGCTGGGTCGAGCTGCCAGTCGATCTGCCGTCGGGCGATATCGAACAGCGCGTGCCCGAGGATCTCAAAGTCGACGGTTGCACAATCCCAGGCTTCAACCACGGACCCACGACAGGTGACTTCATCGCGCGCCCGGCCGGTATGGATCTTAGCCGGGACACGCTCTACATCGCCGATCAGAGCGCGCCGGTGATCCATCGACTTCAGGTCGCGGACCCGTGCGCACCGACCCTCGCGCAGCCGCTGCTTCCGGTCAGTTTCACGGAACCGGGGCGCGTCGTGACGACATCGCGTGTCGCCGTCAGCCCCAGTACGACAGACGGCGAAAGCTTCGCCTACGCGATTGACGAGAAGCGGGGCGACGTCATGATCTTTGACGTCTCGCCGTCGTCCAGCGAGCGCACGCCAATCGTGCGTTCGCGAGCGGACCGGAATCCCAACGAACCGCCGGACCGCATTCGGTTCGGTGCACCGGCCCGGGACATCAGCTTCGCGTTGCGCGATCGTCCGATCGCTGACCCGGTCACCGGCGTCGCCGTGTTCGGTCAGAAGTGCGATCCGGATCCCAGCCTGAGTGTGGACGCGCCAGCCGCGCAATACCGCACCGCTCAGAACTTTGGGTCGGGTGCCGCGCCGTTCAATCTTCGCGGCATCTTCGGCTTCATCGCGCTGGACAACGGTCAGATCGCGATCATCGACGTGGAGGACTACGACGCGCCTTGTCGCCGTCCGATCGTGGCACGGACGGAACCTACGGAGGACTTTCGAGGCTGCGCCGGTGACGACCCGGACGGGCCGCAGGTCTTCACGCAGGACGGCGAACTCGATGGCCTTCGTACCGCTTCAGGTGAGGTGAGCTGCCACATGGTCGACCGCCACCGCGCGCGCAGCGCCACGTTCTTCGCGCGGCAGTCCGATTCCGCCACTCGCGCACCGGGCCTGAGGTCGTTCCCTCGACTGAGCAGCGAGGACGGCGTGCTGCCCACCGACCAAACCGAGGGCGGCCGAGAGAACCCTAAGCTGCTCGCCGTAGATTACCGGGTTGGCGGTCAGGCAGAGATACAGGTTGCCAGCACGCTGTACACGCAGGACTCGGCGCAGAACCCACTGGTGATCGCACCCGCCGCTGCGGAACGGAACTCTCTGGCCCTGCTCATGAACGAGCCACGCGCGTTTCGTCGCGAAGAGGACTTCTCGCTTACGTACGAAGGTACCGTCGTTGGGGAGCGCCCGGCAGGGTTTCTCGCCTTCAGCGACTCGGGCACGACGGTCGACGGATTGCGCGACACCAGTGGACTGTTTTGCAATCGTGGCGTCCACGACGAATCGCTGATGCGCGAGCGCGGAGTCGAGCTTGGCGTACCGGACGCGGAGCTCGATGCGTTTGCGACAGAGCACGCCGACTACATTCAGATCGTCTCGGATTTTCCGGCCGAAGATGCCAGCTACTGGAACACCTCGGTGGGCATTGCGTGCGGTGGCCGCACGGAATGCGAGGCCGAGTTCGGCGAGGTCGACACGCCAACAGCGTCGCGGGATCTACGCATCCTCGCCGCGTCGCAAACCGAACTCAAATTCGAGCCCCGCGTGGCCCGCTCGAGCGCGGGAAAGCGCGCTCTGTCGGAGGCGCTGGCGTGTTGCTTCCCCGAGGCGGTGCGCTATCGGGTGCGCGCAGGATCACACTGGGTGCTCGCAGGTTCGGCGACTGGCTCACCGCATCGGGTGACGACCAGCGCTGATGGGCAGTGCGTCCTCGACTGCAACCCGCTGCGGCGTTTCTCGAGGTCGAGGGTGTTCGAGGTGAGCTGCAGCGGGTGTGAGGCCGTAGGCGAAGCCGAAGGCGTGACCGCGTGTCGCGATGACAATGCCGATGGTGGTATCAGCTCCGACAATGCATGCGTCTTTGAAAACCTGACTCAGCGTTTTGCGGTGTATCGGGGTCAACAGCCGAGTATTCGCGACATGTCGTTCACGTGGAAGCTTATCGGTGGATTCGCGACGTTGTCGGCGAATCTCGCTAGCGAAACCACATCGGTGTCGCCGCAGTCGATGACATTCGTTCCGCAGATCGGTCAGCTGGCGATCGCCGATGGCGCGGCCGAAGGGCTCGCCCTGGTCAGCTTGAACAGCATCGCGGTGTCGACGCTGTACTTCTAGTTTATTAGCGCCTGCGGCGCGTTCCTCGTGAGGCGGGAGGAACGGAGAATCCTCCCGGGGTCCGGGTCTGTTCGACCGCTTACTGGGTTCCTCGTGAGCCGGGATGTTCGGATACTCCTGCCTGCGTACGGAGTCGTTCGATCGTTCACTAAATTCCTCATGAGGCGGGGCTGTTTGCTCGTCTCTTAGCGTCGCAGGCTTCGCGTCGACTCGCTGCTGTTTGCTCGTCTCTTAGCGTCGCAGGCTTCGCGTTGACTCGCTACCGCTTCGCGG
>JAUIKB010000122.1 GCA_030430975.1 Polyangia bacterium | reverse complement strand
ACAGTCGGCATCGAGATGGTTCAGCAGTTCGAGTGGCAGGTTCCTGACTGGATCATCTTGCCGTCCGGCAATCTAGGCAACGCATCGGCCTTGTATTCCGGGTTTCGCATGATGCGCGAACTGGGCGTCATCTCGCGTTTTCCGCGTCTTGTTGTGGCGCAGGCCGAGAACGCGAACCCTCTGTACCGAGCGTGGAGCGCCGGAAAGCGATCCGTCGAGGCGATCACCGCCAAGCCGACGCAGGCAACGGCTATTCAGATCGGTAACCCGGTGAGTGCGCCGCGAGCGATCGCCGCATTAGAGGCGCTCGATGGCATCGTCGAGCAAGCTAACGAGCAGGAACTCTGCGATGCTGCGGCGCGCGCGGACGCGACCGGCCTGTATACGTGTCCTCACACGGCGGTCGGACTCGCCGTGCTCGAGAAGCTAGTGGCCCGCGGGACGATCCAGCCGAAGGATCGGGTTATCTGCGTATCGACGGCCAACGGCCTGAAGTTCACGGAGTTCAAGGTGAACTATCATGAAGAAAAAATCCGTGACGTGACGGCGCAGCTACGCAATCCGCCGACGATGCTCCCGCCCGAGTACGGGCGGGTGGTCGACGCGATCAACAGCCGTTTCGCCTGACGAACACACCAGCTCGCGCAGGCCGAGCCACTTGGTTGGGCTGCCCGGTTGAACGGAGGGAGTCCGAATGGAGAGTCGAACCGATTAGGCGCGACTGGCGCCGCCGCTCAGAAGGTGAACCGCGCGGCTGCACCGCCGCCGGTCGGCGTGAAATAAGGTGCCAGCTGTAGCTTGGCTCGCTTGGGAAGCTTCTTATTCGCGCTCTGCGGCTCCTGCGACCCGCCCGAAGTCAGCAACACCACGCCGGTGATTCCCAGCGTAATGGCTACGCCGAACGCCATGTCTGCGATCAGGGCGTTGCGCTCGACGTCGTCCGCTGCGTCGCTGGTTGGGTTGTCGTCGTAGTCGCTCTTGGCACCGAGCGCCTGGGCGCCGAAGATGCCGCCGACGATCAGGCCAGCACCAGCCAGGCCGAGTGTGACGTAGGCCGGCACCATGCTCTTGGGCTCGGGTTCAGGTTCGGGGTCCGGCTCCGGCGGCGGCGCGACGGTTTCCCGTACCGGTTCATCGCTTGGCGGCGGGGCCTCTTCGGTGAGCGTGACCGCCTTGTCGGTCTTTCCGAATGCATCGACGGTGACTTCAATGGTTTGGGGGGCGTACCCGGCGGCCTGGATTTCGACCTGGTGGCTGCCCGGAGACAGTTTGACGGTCATCGGCGTTTCGCCCATCTGAGCCTCGCCATCGATCGTGACGGCGGCACCGGCCGGGTCGGTTACCAGGTTGAGTTCACCAGGGGTCTTTTTGAGCTCTTCGTAGCGTTTACCCGCGGTGGCGTTCTTTTCCTCGCCTGCCTTTTCACGTGCCGGGTTCTCCATGAACATTTTGAACGCGGCGTAGGCCTCGACCGGCTTGCCTTGCTTGTCCAGGCTCATGGCCATCCAGTACTGAGCGTGAGGCGTCGGGATGAGGTCGAACGCCTTCTTGAAGCTGTCGAACGCTTCAGCGTACTTCGCTTCTTTGTAGCGTTGCTCGCCAGCCTTGTAGGCCTTGCGCGCAGCGTCTCGGGTCTTCTTGTCCGGCTTGGCTGCCGCGGCCTTCTTGCCTTGGGCCTGGGCGGGCTGAGTGGCGCAAACGCCGATCGCTCCAGCGCACAGCGCCGCACAGAGGGTGGATACTTGAACTCGTCGGGACCAGATCCGCATGTTTTTCTCCAGCTGCGGCGCGGCCGTCGCGGCGCCGTTGCCCTTAGGCTAGTGCGCTCAGTGCCGATTTCTCCAGCTAATTCGACAAAACCACGCTGAACCGGCCACAGCAGCCCCGTCGCGGCTGCGGACGGCGCAGAACTGTCGTCCAACCGGTAAGTCGGTCGCTTTCCTTGTAGAGTTTCCAGCAGTTCTCAGGTCAGGATCGTTTCTCGCAGCGAACCGCTCTATGTCGAGCCCACCCAAACCAGAAGACGAATCGACGGGTCCGCGTCAGGATACGCTGCCGCCCTCCGAGTGGGCGCCGCCGGCGCCGGTTCGTTCCGCAACCTCCGTTGCGCTGGAGGGTCGCCGTGAGCGACCCGTAGCCCGCCGCTCTGGGGCGGTCGCCGAGCACGCCCAACTGCGAGCGCAGCTCGCTTTCGCTCAGCGCTCCCACGACATCGATGAAGAGCGGGCGCGTGCGGCGGGGCTCGCACGCGCGCTGGCGGCTCGGGGTAGCGAGCTTGACGAGGCGACGCGCTTGGCTCGAAGGAGCTTGGTGTTGGGTGACGACCCAGCCCTTCGGGAGGAGCTGTCGGGTTGGTTCGCGGGGCTGGGAGAACCAGCCTTAGCCGCAGCGACCCTGCGGCCGCTCTTGGATCGCCTCAGCGGCATCGAGGCAGCGCGGACCCGCAGTCGCATCGCGGTGCTTCACGCGCGTGCCGGCAACGCGGTTGCGGCGGCGGAGCTGTTCGCTGAAGCAGCACAAGAAGCTGCCGAGGATCCCAACCCTCCGGAGTTGCTGGGAGCGATCGGCGCGTGGGATGCGGCGGCGGTGCCCGCGCCCCGAGCGGCGAACGCCTACGTCGAGGGCTCCCGGCGCCACTTTGCTCGAGGGGAAAAAGCCGCGGCCTTTGAAGATCTGCTGCGGGCGTTTGAGATCGATCCGAGCAGCCCGCTGGCGGCTGAGCAGCTAGCGGCGACGCTCGTCGATGGCGGACGATCGGGCGCGGCGGACGAGGTCATGCGAACTCATGCCGAGGCCGCGCCCGACGCCGCCGCACGGGTGCATCTGCGCCGCATGCGCGACGCGGTGGAGCGCGACGAACTCGGCAGCGCGATCGGGGCTGCGCTCGACGCGCGCCTGGAGTCCAGACTCGATCTGGGTGCGGCTTTGGCCACGGTTGGCAATCTGCTCGATCCGACGCCGCAGCCGCCCGCCCTCAGCTTCGACGCTCTGCTGGCGCGTGCGGGGCTGCTCGAACTGCTGGCGGCGCGGCTCAAGTTGGCGATCGACGCGTTGCCACCAGAGCGCCGCGGCGAACCGCTGTTGGCGCTAGGCCAGCTATACGAAGGACCGCTCGCTAGTCCCGACCGAGCTGCCGACGCCTGGATCAACGCGGTCGTCGCGGAACCCAGCAGTGACGCCGCTCGTTTGGCTCTTCGCGACCACGCCATTGCCTCCCGCGATCAGATGCCGCTCGTCGAGGCTTACGTGCGGGTGGCGCTCGGGGAGGCGGCCGAGTCGGCAAAACGAAGCTGCTTGGAGGAGCTGATTCAGCTAGCCGAACAACGTCTGTCGGACCCGTCGCTCGCGTTGTGGGCGGCGCAGCGTCTGGTCGCGATCGACTCGACGTCCACCTCAGCGCGTGATGCGATCGAGCGACTCGAGCCGCGCGCTCGCATGCAGGGTGAGACTCTCGCCCGCGCCCGCGCCGAGCTGTCGAACTGTCAGGAGGCTGCCGATCGCCTCCAGCCGCTCCGTACGGTCGCGGCGGTGCTGCGCGGACGTCCCGACCAGGCAGACGAGTTCGTCGCGTGTTTGCGCGAACTCGCCGCCGGAGCGCGCGCCGAGCGCTGGGCTTTGACGCTCGAGCGCGTTCTGTACCGACTCAATCGCGTGTCGGACGTCGAGGCTGTCCTGCGTGCGACGCTAGAAGACGATCCCGATCGAGCTGAGTTGGAGCGTGTCCGGTTGCGACTTTCGGAGATTCAATTCGCACGCGGCGACCTCGATGCGGCTCTCGCCGAGCTAGCGCCGCTGGTCGAGGATCCCGGCGCGTGCATCAGCGCGTGGAGTCGGGCGCTGGTGTTGGCCGGACAGGCCGGCAACGAGCGCATGCGCGGCCAGGTTTTGTTGCGCCTCGCCGCAGCGCTGCCTCCGGACCAAAAGGCCGTGTTCTGCTCCGTGGCTGCCGATGCGTTCCGTCAGGTGGGCGACGGCGATGCGGCGTTCGCAGCTGCCTCGGCCGCCTCCCGTGCCGAACCGTCGCTGGCGCGCCCGGTCGCTACGCTGGCGAAGTGCGTGGTGGGCCGTAACGACCGCGTCGCGATCGCCGCGCTTGAGCGCGCTGTCAGCATCGTCGTGCCACGCTCCGAGCTGTGCAGGGCGCTGATCGACGCGCTCGAGTCTCAAGGCGAAGAATCCCTGGCGGTGGCGTGGACGCAGCGCTGGCTGGCGCTTCGACCAGGCGATCCGAGAGCGGCGCAGGAGCTCGTCGAGCGCGTGACGCGCATCCAGGACGCCGCCCGCCTGGGAGACGCGCTGCTTTGGTTGCTGGCCCAGGCCATGCCGCTGGGTCGGCTGGTTGTACCGCTGTCGGAAGGCCTGCGGCGCGTTGCGCAGCTGGCGCCGAAGCGTGGGGGCAGCTTAGCGCGTCGCGCTTTGGATGTGTTTGGTCCCCGCGACGCGAAGCTCTGTGACGCGATTCTGTGGGTCGCTGATCACGTCGGCGAGCGAGGTCTCGCGATCGCGGTGTTGGAGCGACGTCTGGCGTCAGGAGCAGGCGAGGAACGCGGAGACTTGCTTCTGGACGTCGCCGCGCGTCGGCGCGCGGCCGGTGACGCCGACGGCGCGGCGCGCGCCCTGGCCCGTGCCGCCCTGGAAAACGTTCCGCCCGATGACCTGCTCGCGGCCGTCGAGCAGGCGCTGCCGCCCCGCGGTTCGGACGGCGAAATAGCGCTGTTGAGCGCTCGGGCCGAAGCGCTGGCGGCTCTTTCGGGGGCGGACCCGGCGGGCACTTCGCAAGCGTTTCGCGAGCTCGGGGCAGCGCTGTGGGACCTCGCCGGCGATGCCGACGGTGCTTCAGCCGCTTGGGAGCGAGCGGCTTTGGTCGGCTCCGACGGTGCACTCGCTCGGCTTGCCAGCGATCTGGTGAATTTCGCTGGTCCCCAGGAGGCGGTGCGGCGTCTGGTGGACTTCGCGCAGCGCCGGCAGACGGCGCCTGAACAGGCCGGCACGCTGGCCGAAGCCGCGGCGATCGCGCTGCAGTGCGGCGACCGCGCAGGCGCGTTCTTGCACGCGTCCCGGGCGGTCGAATTGGACCCGGCTCGTCCTGAGCCGCTGGCGCTCGCTGAGCGTTCGGCTGACGCTGTCGATGTTGAGCGGCTCGAGTCGCTCTATTATCTCGCGGCAAATGGGGCCATGGGTTGCTATGGCGAGCGGGCGGTGCACTATCGAGCAGCGCGCCAGCTTGAGCGTCGGGGAGCCCTGGAACGCGCGCTCGATCACTCGGTCGCAGCGTTCGAAGCGGTCCCGGCAGAAGGCGTCACGTTCGTGCTGATGGCACGACTGGCCGAGCGAGCAAACGACGTGGGCCTAGCGGTCGGCGCCGTTGAGCGAGTCGCAGAAAAAGTCAAAAACCCCGAGCGCCGCGCGCACTGGTTGCAACGCGCGGCGCGCCTCGCAGGGGACGATGAACAGGGTGTCGAGCAGCGGGTCGAGGTGCTGCTGCGCGCTTTGGCGGTGTCCGCGGACATCCGGACCGTGACGGCTCTGGGCGAAGCGATCACTTTGCTCGTCGGCATGGACGGGTTGCAGCGCGAGTCGCTCACCGTGCGGTTCGAGCGCTCGCTACGCAGCGTGCTACCGCGCATCGACGAGGCGCAGGCGGTGGAAATGGCCGATCGCCTCGGGCGGGTCGCTGTTGAAGCGCTTGAGGCGCCAGAGTTCGCGGCGCCGGCGTTGCTGCGAGCCCTATTCTTGGCGCCTGCGGCGCGCGGTTATGACCGAATGGCGGATTGGGCCATACAGCTCGGGGACCAAACTGACGTGGTTCTCAAGGCGGTCGACGACAACCCCAACGCCGGGCGGAGCCTTCTCGAACTAGCAGCCGCCATCGCTGACGGGACCGGCGACGCGCGGCGTGCCACCGCGCTGCTCGTTAGGGCGGCTGCGATCGATCCGGATGATGCTGAGTTCGCTCAACGGGTTGTCGAGCGTGCGCGCGCTAGCGGCGACAGTCAGCAATTGCGCCTGGCGCTGGAGGTCGTGCCGCCACAGCGTCGTGCGCAAACGCTGCTGCAAGAAGCTGGCGGTGCGCGCGATTCGGGCGATCTAGAAGCTGAAATCGAAGCTCTGGAGCAGGTGCGAGTCACGCCGGGGCTTGAGCCCCATGTGCTCGCTCAGGTATTCGAACGGCTCTCATCCCTGCTCGCCGAAAGCGGGCGGCGCGATCAGCTCGGCGAGCTGTTGTCGAGCGAGCTCGAACGCGAGGACCTCGAGCGGCACGAGCGCGTGCGCATCGGTCGAGACCTCGCAGCGCTCGCCGCGGCGCGCGGTAAGCCTTTGCAGGCCATCGAAGTGCTTGAGGGGCTCGAAGAGCTGATGTCGCCTCGCATTTACTTTGAGGATATGCTGTCTTATGGGCGCCAGGCGGACAGTCATCGGTTGATGATTCGTGCGCTTACGCGGCTGGTCGATCTGACGTCCGATGTTTCGCACAAAGTGGACTTGATGCGCGAGCTGGCCCGGACTCTGCAATCCGAGGGGGACGATGCCGGCGCGACGTCGCGCTACGAAGAGCTATTGGTGCTGGCGCCCGCCGACGACGAGGCGCTCCTGGCACTAGAGAAGGAAGCGGCAAAGCGAGACGATTACGAACGTATGACGACATTGCTGCAGCGACGAGCGGAACTCGCGGACTCGGTGAGCGAAGTGCGTCGACTTCGAATGCGCAGGGCGCGGCTGCTCGAAGGTGAGCTCGGTCGACCCGATGACGCCATCGCGGAGCTCGAAGCATTGGTCGTGACGACCGGCGACGACCGTGAGGCGTTGCGGCAGCTCGCCGAACTGCATGAGCGTCGTGGAGCCCCAGCACGGGCTGCTCCGCTGTGGCTCAGGGCGAGCGGCACCGCGACGGACAAGCACGAGGCGGCGGACTTCACGCGTCGCGCCTGCGAAGCGTACCTAGAAGGAGGCGACGTCGATGCGGCGCGTCGCGTACTGGACGGGCTGGAGACGTGGGCGCGTTCGGCCGAAATGCAGCAGCTCCGCGTCGACGTAGAACGCCGCAGCAACAATCCCCGAGCGCTTGCTGAGGCGCTCGAAGAGCTGGCGCTGGCGTCGATGGACCCGGCGCCCAAGCGGGCGTCGCTGCTCGTCGAAGCGGCCCGTGCGTCCTACGCGGGCGGTGACGAAGCCGCCGCTCTGGCGAGGGCGCAACGCGCCGCACGCATCGCACCGTCGATGAGCGCGCCGCAGCTGCTGGCACGGTTGCTTGAGTTCCGCGAGCGCGGCTCAGGGTCCAGCGAGGACGCGCGCATCACCGTCAGCGAGTTGATGGGCATCGACGAGGAGCTCACGGCTGAAGAAACAGCCCTGCGGGCGTTCTTGGTCAGTCAGGCGTACGAGCGGATCGGGTCTCACGACAACGCCAGGCGGGTGCTCTCGGTGGCCCATGCGGAGTTGGGCAGCTCGCCCCTCGTCTCGCTTGCGATGGCCGCCCGCCTAGCAGAAGACGGCCAGCCGGGACGCTCGTTGATGTTCTACGACGTTGCGCTCGGCGGCGATCTGCGCGGCGTACGGCAGGCGGGCGAGGTGGCGCTAGAGGCGGCGCAGGCGGCCATCCATGCCGGTCGCTACGAGTTGGCGTCGACCTACATCGAGCGTGCCGCTAGCGATCCGAATCACCGAGACGCAGCGCTGACCATGCAGTCGCAGCTGCAGTCATTCGTCGCCGGTGCCAGCCAGGTGACTGCTGAGCAGGTGACCGCCGAGGCTGCTCCGGCGACGCCGCGCGCATCGCAGCCCAAGCCACCGTCGCGACCTGCAGCCGCCGTCGCGGAGGCGCTAGCGGGTCCGCCGTCTTCTGCTCCTGGTGCCCCGAAGAGTGACCCGAGCGGCCCGCCGTCTGACCCGCCGCCGCGCTCGCACATGCTCAGCTCGGGTAGTCACCTCGCGGTTTCTGCGCGCGCCTGGGTCGCGCCGCGCGATGCTGACGAAGCCAAACTGCTCGCCGAGCTGGAAGAGGGTTCGTCTGAGGCGGGACGCGCACTGCTCGATCGGTATGCCGGCGCACCGGGTCGGCAAAACGACACGCTGCGGGTGTGCCGCCAGCTCGCGGTCATGCATCCGACCGACGAGTGGACGCTGTCACGACTCGCTGAGGCGGCGGCCGCGGACGGCGACGCCACGTACGCCGAGGCTGTTCGTCACGTGCGCGCGGCGCTGAACCCCGCCCACGAGTCCGTTGCGCCGCCCGACATCGACCTGCAGCGTCAGCAGCCGGACAGCGTCCACGAGTTGATCTTTCGGGGCGTCGCCAACCCCGGCACGGAAGCTCTGGCGATCGTTTGGGAGGCTGCGCAGCACGTGTTTCGACGCGATCCGAGCACCTACGGCGTGACGGGTTTGGAACGCGTCGCGCTCGGATCGCCCACACCCGTGGGTCGCGTCTACGGCGGCGTCGCGCGGTTGCTCGGGTTGACGCGCACCCCGCTGTTCCAGCGGCGCAGCGCGGGCGCGGTGACCGTCAGCGTCGCGCTGTTGACGCCGCCCTCGCTGATCATCTCCGGGGAGGTGCGGCGTGAGTCGAGCGCCTTGGCGTTTCATATCGGCGCGATGCTGGCCGCCACCCTGCCGCGCCATGTGCTCTTGTACGGGTCGACCGAGACTCAGGCGCGCGGCGTGCTCGATGGGCTGTCGCTAGCGTTCGGCCCGCCCGAAAAGAGCGATGGCAATCTCGGCTCCGTAGCAGCGCTAGCCGAGTTGCTCTGGGACACGATTTCGGCGCGCAGTCAGCGTCGGCTTCGCGAGTTGTGCGACGACCCCGGCGCCGTCACATACGAGGTTGCGTTCAAGGCGGCGCGCCTCGCCGTGCGAAGGGCAGGGCTGCTCGCGTCCGGCGACCTATCGGTCGCGCTTCGGGAAATGTGTGTGGACGAAGGTGTTGAATCGCAAGTGCTAGACTCCGCGGAGGGCATCGCCGAGCTGTGTCGGACCAGCGATCAGGCAGCCGATCTAGTCGCCCTTGCGACCAGTCCGGAATACGCTGACGCCCGGTGGCAGTCGCCCCGCCGACGCGGTAACCCGTAGGGAGTGCGGGCATGCTCGGCATACTGAACAGAATTCGGGGTGCGACGGAGGTACCGACAGGATTGTCATGGGCCAAACGCTCGAAATCCGCTGCGGAGCGTCGAAGTGTGTTGGCACGGCATTGGCTTACTGGGTGGGTGATGCTGACTGCGCTCATGACGGATGGTTGCCTGCTGGGCGACGCTCCGGCCTACGAGGAGTCCGTTCGGCTCGGGCCGTTCGTTAACGATGCGGAGGCTGAGCCGCCTTTGTATGCGATCGCGAAGCCGCTCCCGGCCGAGACGATTCAGTTCCGCATCCAGTACCGTTACCAGGCGAAAACCGCCGACGAGCGATTGGTCGCGGCATTGCATCTGGACCTGAACGGCTCGGGCAGCGCCGACGATGTTCGGTTTCCGCCGTTCGATCCGTTTCCCAACGGCCCGGGGTTCGACGTTGTTCAGGAGTACACTGCTCCGTGGACGGTCACGGACGAGGTCACACCGGGCTGCCACAGCTTGACACTGGTGCTGACGTACGAAGCCAACATGGACTTCGTACGCGCGCTTCCCTTCGATGAGTCCCAGGCGGCGTTCACGACCTGGTGGATCAACGTCGACGACGGCGCCGGGGGCGGCTCGATCGATGACTGTCCGGGAGGCATCTAATGTGGTTACTGCGCACACTGACCGTGCTCGCCCTCGGCGGGTTGACCATCGCCGGGTGTAGCGTTCGGTCGCTTGAGGACGACGCTGCTGAGCCTGCGCGCAATCAGTGCGAATCTGACGATGAGTGCGGATCAGGCAATCGCTGCAGCGGCAACCGCTGCTTGGCGCCCGAGGGCAAGCTCGACACCCTGTTGATGACGGTGACGCCGAAAACCGGGCCGTACGCGAACGTGCGTTTCACGCAGGTGGTGTCGGGCCTTGCTGAGGCCCAGTCCAATCTGGCCATCGAGCTGGAGCCACCCAGCCCCGTCACCGGCCGTCTGACGTTGGACGGTGAATCGGCCGCGAGCCAACAATGCGACGGCGTGGTGCATTTAACGTTCA
>JAUIKB010001153.1 GCA_030430975.1 Polyangia bacterium | reverse complement strand
GACGGACAGTGCCGCATGGCGTGAGCGCGAGCCCGGATGAGTGCGCGGCGTTTGGAGCGATGAGAGCGATCGTAAGCGGACATGAGCGTGACCCTTTCGCCGGGGGCTGAACCGGCGAAGCTCCCTCGCGCAGGTCGCGTGACAGCCGATGGTGACGGGCGTTGGCTAACGCTGCGGAGGCTGGCGCGGGACGTGCGCGCTTGTCGAGACGGTTCGGGCCCTGGCGAGAGGGCTGTTGCAGTCGCAACCACCGCGACAACGGTTTCGACCGGCTAGGGCAGAGTCTGGAGCACAGCTCCTCCCCAGGCGCTCGAAGCGCTGGCAACAATCGGTAGCTTCCAGCGAGGCACATCACCGAACGTCTACGTAAACGATTCGGTGAGCGACGTCTCGGAACGGTACAGGCAACACATCTCGGCAAATTCGGTACTTTTCGCTCGGCAAATCTTGTAATTTAAGCTCGGCAGATCTTGTAGTTCTGCTACTCACCGTGCCGAGCGACGCGTTCATCACACTGGCGCCCGATTGGGTTTGCGAGGTGCTCTCGCCATCGACACGCAAGTTGGACCGCTCGGAAAAGATGGATGTTTACGCCCGAGAGGGAGTTAGCCATCTTTGGTTCGTTGAACCGACAGACCACCTCTTGGAGGTGTTTCGCCTGACCGACGGAACGTGGCTAAGGGTCGGATCATGGCACGACGACGATGAGGTCCGCGCCGAACCATTCGACGCAGTGCCGCTGAATCTGGGAGCGCTCTGGGTTTGACTGCCGAGGTCAGTTTCGAGCACGGGAGAACAGCTTGATGACCTCAGCGGGTACCTTCGACGGAACGCAGTCGCCGAGACCTGATCACGGCGCGTACACGTCGATGATCATGTTGCGGTGCCCTGCCCCGTTGTCGTGCATACGCAGCGGCGCGAGCACGAAATCGAAACCATCGGGGCGCATGCGGACCGTACCACCCCAGCGGAAGCTCGGATCTCCAAGCGCGGACGCACGACGTGGAAGGGTCACCGACGACCGGTTCACGGCACTCACACTCCAATTGGCGTCAGCTCCGGATAGTTGAAGGTCCACATGCCTGACCTCCTCTTCGCCCCGCGAGTTCTTAAACGCACCGACAGCAACGATGCTGCCCGCCCCGACCGGATCGTAGAAGAGCTGTGACAAACCCTCGCCCGGCGTCCACATGACATCGTCTCCGCTGGCCGCACGATAGAATTGACACGTGGGATTACTGAGCGACACCTTATTGCTAACGTACACTTGTACGCCGCCGCCGGACCCGATGGTCGCGACGTGCACGCCTAGGCGTTCGTGATACGCCAACCCACCCGCACCGCCGCCGGCGCCTGTGGGGAATCCGCAAGGCAGTCGACCAGCCCGTGACGGATTGCGCACGTCGTAAAGGACCGGGCGGCGCTCTTCGTCGCTCGTAAACAGCACTCCGCCGGCAATTTGAGTGCCACCCCCGCCGTGTCGGTCCGTGCCGATGTAGTGGCGCCAACACCCTTGGCCATCGCCCACCGCCAATGAGGGATCCTTGCAAAGGACCAGCAAGCTCTTCAGCGCGCCGGGTGACCTGCTGTGAGTGATCGCCCACATCGGGTTTTGGGGTCCGGCCCAGGCCAACCCTTGGACGTGCCCGGCAACTGCGCCCGCTGCATGGCCGTAGGTGCCTTCAAGGGTTCGTCGGAGCGGATAGGTGTAGCGCAGTCGGTGGAAGTCGCTGCGGAAGTTGCGCGCTAGCGGAGTGCCCTTCTGCCAGGGCTTGACCGTTGGGTCCCAGTCGAAGACGAAGGCGCTCGTGGCCTCGCCGATTGCCTCGCTACCCGCCGCAGCCTCGTCCACGTAGTCTGCGCCCTGGCAGGCAGACACCGCGAGTGC
>JAUIKB010001152.1 GCA_030430975.1 Polyangia bacterium | reverse complement strand
GTCCTAGAAGTCCGGACGACCCCCGCGGTACATGACATCCAGCGGCCGAGCGGCTAGTGAGCGAGAATGATCCGCCTGAGCGTCAACGTGAACAAGGTCGCCACCCTCCGCAACTCGCGTGGCGGACCGCAGCCCGATCTGATCCACGCGACGCGTGTCATCGTCGACGCGGGCTGCACCGGAATCACCGTGCATCCTCGCGCCGACGAGCGCCACATCACGCGTCGCGACGTCTATGAGGTCGCCGCCCACCTTCAGCCGCTGCGGGATCAGGTCGAGTACAATATCGAAGGCGATCCTCGTCCCGATCTGCTCGACATGGTGGAGGAAGTGAAGCCCCACCAGTGCACGTTGGTTCCCGTGCGCCCCGGTGAGGTCACGAGCGAAGCCGGTTGGGACCCGCGCACGAGCACGCAGATCGTGACGGAAGCGACAGCTCGGCTCAAAGCGTTGGGGATCCGCGTGAGTGTATTTGTCGATCCGCGGGAAGAAGCCGTGCGTTGGGCGTCGGGCGTCGGCGCCGATCGCATCGAGCTGTACACCGAGCCGTATGCGCGCGCGTTCGAACGCGGAGATTCGGCCGCTCGCACGAGCTTTGCCGCCTTCTCAAGTGCCGCCCAGCTCGCGCACGAGCTGGGTCTCGGCATCAACGCCGGTCACGATCTCGACCTCGACAACCTGGCGCTGTTTCGCGATTTGCCGTACCTCGACGAGGTCAGCATCGGACACGCGCTGATCTCGCGCGCGCTGTTCGTCGGGCTGGACAAGGTTACGCGCGAGTACTTGAGCGCTCTGGGCGTCTGAGCTTTTCAGAAAGTAGTCCGCAACCACCGCACAGCCGCTCCGATAGGCGGCTTTTTGGAGGTTGCTGTGGTGATTCGTTCGGGTTTTCGTTTTCTGGCTGTTGTCTCGTTGTTCACGCTGCCTGGCGCCTGCACGGTGGCATCAGCGGACGCCGACGCCACGTCGACGCCCGGCGTGTCTCGCGCCGGATCGGTGACGCTGTCCTGTGCGCAGACGCAGTGCGAATCCGAAGAGCAGTCGTGCATCAGTGACGCTGACTATCGCTACAGCAGGTGCTGGGACCTGTGTTTCCAGGTGGGCGGTTGCGATCGCTGCAGCGCCATCGGGAGTACCGACCATTGCTATCGGGACTGCGACGCCGACTCACCGTGCGAAGAGTGGCAGGTGGAGTTCGCGAAGCTGCCGGCTAGCGATGACTTCACGGCGGCGTGCAAGGCGGGGTTCAAGCAGTCGGCCAGCTGCGCTGGTGAATCGGCTGACACCAGTGCGTGTGAGGAGCTCGGTCGCAGCCGCAGCGACGAAGCCAAGGGGTTTCTGCAGTGCCTAGCAGACCAGTCGTGCGACCGCCTGGCGGGCGAGGTGGATCCTTGTCCCGTGGAAATGAAGCCAGTCGTTACCGACCTGTGTCAGGAGTTTGCAAAGGCCTGCTCGGACAAGTCAGGCTTGTGTGGGGTCGCAATAGAAGCCGACGAAGCGGCGTGGAGCCTGAATGATGCGGCTATCGCGCACGGCTATGACTGCCTCGATCTGGCGACGTGCGGGAAGCGGTCGTTTTGCCTGAACGCCTGGGCGGAGCATTATAGCGTCGCGCCCTAATGCGTCGGTACTAACGTTGCAGCGGTGATCTCTGGCAAAGCAGCATTCCGACTTGGCGACCACCGCACTTCTCAATAGTTTCTCTGGGGCAAACATGTGCGAGCGCGCCAAACGACGGCGTGTTGCCACGGGCCGCACCGCATAGCGCCGAGCGTCCCGCAGCCGCGCCCACCCGGCGCGGTATCCCGACCGGGGTTGCCCAACAGTCGACCCGGAAACGTCGATGAGACGATGAAAAGGCGGCCGTGCGGGAAAACTCGCAGCTGGCCGCCG
>JAUIKB010000121.1 GCA_030430975.1 Polyangia bacterium | reverse complement strand
GATCGCGTGCGGCTCGGAAGGTTCACGACGCGGTGACGTGCGATAGGCGGACGCTGCCAGCACGGTCATTCGACCGGCCCGAGTTCGCATGACGACGCGCTGTGGGGAGCGCGACTTGGGTTGGTGGGTTCAGTCGGCGATTGCGGAGGCGTTGACGGTTCGCTCGGCGTGCCGCAGGTCTGACCTTCGAGTCCGGGGTTTTCGCCCGGTTCGGCAAACACGATCGTTTCGAGCGCGACGTAGGCGCTCGCGACGGCGACGCAGGGAAGTGGGCTCTTCGCGCACACGCTGGCAACGTCGAGCGCCACGCCGTAAGGGCCGAGCGCCGTCTTCGCGGCCTTCTTGGCGACGTCGCTGATGAAGCCGGCTTGCTGGTGATCGGATGCGGGTGCAGCCTCAGCCGTGCCGCTCGACGCGGGGCGCTTGACGGACACTGCAGCAGCCAGCTTCGAGCTCGTGGTCAGCTTATGCTGAGCCTTGGCTTGGCGTGCTGGCTGCTTGGTGGCCGGCGCTGCACTCGGTGCAGGCGCCTGGGTTGCCCCGGACGTTTGGCTGGCGTTGCTGCTGATTGGGTAGTCGTCGAGGTACGATTGATTGTCGTAAACCGACGATGCGTTTCTCGCGATGGGTTCAGGCATAGCGGCGCTTCGGCGGTCCGCCGGGTGGGTTGCGTGATTTCTCGGGGGCGGTCGTGCGGCGGGGCCGAAGACGTGCGCGCAAGATCAGATGGCAAGGTGGAAACGTCGAAGGGCCCGGCGTGGTGGGTGAACAACCTGAGTTGGAGCCGGGCCGAGCGTTCGAGCACACCAGCGGAGCTATGCTCAAGACCCCACGCGGGACGATGCGTGGCACCTACGTTCTTTGAACGTCCGGACGGCTCGTCGTTCCCCGTCGCGTTCAGACGGTTCGGACTCGCGATGCCGTGCTCTTTGAACTGGCGTTCAAACCCAGAAGCCGTGACTGTCGCCGGTCAGCTACTCTCACCCAATGACCGAGCCAAAGCCCTCCCGCGTGGCGCGCCTCCATCAGCGCCTAGCGAGGTTCAATACGTTCCTGCTGCTTCCGATGTTCACGGTGATGATCCGGCTGGACGGACTCGAGATGCAAGGCGTCGGTGGTTTCGCACCCGACGAAGCGGCGGACGGAAGCGCAGGCATCGAGACCCGGTAGAGAACCGCTTAGGATAGCGCAAGCGTTTGCCAACTAGTATCACCTCAAAGTGGTGGGGAAATGGCACGCTATGTCCGTGTGTCACCGGACACGGAGCTCTTAGGCGATGATAATCAATCGAGAAAATTGGTGAGCCGGTCTTGTGGGCTTTTCGTTATCGAGTCGAAGAGGGCTCTGGCTCTGCGTGAAAGTTGCCGCGATCGGCGTCCCGAGGCGATGGCGAACGGAGTACGCTTGAGTCGGGGAGATGGCGTACTTCAAAGACGAGGCTGAGCGCCTTGCGGCGCAAGCGTGCATGCGGCTGGGACTCGCGCCGTGGACATTCCGGCCGGTGGCGACGCGCGTCGACTCGATGGTACGTACGGAGCGCCTGGCTGGATCTGGCTGGCCGGAGTCGCGACCGCAGTGGCGGCGACGGCAGCGGTTGGTGGGCTGATGCTCGGCGCCCGCGGACACACGGTACGCACCACGTACGCGCCTGGGGCAGCGTTTGTTCTGTTGGGCTGCCTTACCGTTGGCGGATACGCGGTGGCGGCGCCGTCCGTCGCCGAGGCAGAGAAGGCGTTCGCCGATGGTGATATCCAGCACGCTCGGACGACGATCGATGCGCTGGTCCGCCGGGGCACCGATGTCGGGGACGCCGAGGCGGTACTGGACGGGATCGAGCTGCGCGGTGTGGCCAACGCCCCGAATGTCGCCACGGCGGTGCAGCGGTACCGGGCTTATCGCTGGCACACGAAGAAGGCCAAGCTCGCGGCCAAGGGGCATGTCCGCGCGAACGCTAAGTTGGCGATCGCCGCCGCCCGAAAGCGCTCCGACGCCCGTGGGCTACTCGGGCTGGCGCAAGCCTTAAGCGGCGACTGGCAGTCGGAGTCGAATCGAGCTCGCGCCGAGGCGGTGCTGGTCAACGTGGACACGCGGGTTCTCAATCGAGACTTTCGGCGAGCCTGGGAGGAGTTGCAGGGAGTCAAGCTGCCCGTGCTGCAAAGCGATCGTGCGGCGCGGGAAAAGACTTTGAAGGTCGCGGTCGACAAGCAGCGTCGCGTCGCGCTGAGCAAGATGCACCAAGGTACGACCGAGGCACGTCATGTTGCCACGACGCGCGCTGTCGAGCTGACGAAGCTCCAAGGCACCATCACCGGCAAGACCGACGAGGCGTTGATCAAGCGCCTAACCAAGCAGCAAACGGTGCTAGCGGGCGTGCTCGCGAAGCGCAAGACAGCGGAGGCTCGCCGCGCCGCGGCCCGTGAAGCGGCGGAAGAACGGCGGAAGGCTATCGCGAAACGCCGCGCGGCCGCCGTGCAGCGACGAGCGAATCGCAGCAGTCGGAGTTTGCTGTGTCGCGACGGCACCCTGTCGCCGACGTGTACGTGTGGAGGAAGTCGGCGCGGCTGCTGTTCACATCACGGTGGTGTGGCGGGGTGTGCGGATTGACGTTGGTGGTACTTCCCATTCTTCCGTAGTGTAGGAGCCCGATTCGATGCGGGTTCGGCGAGCACCTGCATCTCGACAACGACGGCGGTGCCGTCGCCGAACTCGACGAGGAGATGCAGCACAATCTGCTTTTCGGTCGCGAGGTCGCCGAAGAAGCCTGGCCTTTGGGCGATGACGCTACCGGCTGGTCGAGGACCGGCTTGCAGCACGTCCCATAACAGTTCCGGATCGCGGGCGAACAGTAGTGTGAAGACGAGGTCGTCGGTGGGGCGCAGCCACTGCGTGGCTCGCTATCGGCGGGAGAGCGGATGAGTTGCGCGTACTGGCGCGCACGGTCGGGTGAGCTGACTTACGCTTCGCGGCTCCCGCGAACCCGCAGACGAACGAAGCCTCGCCTCTGCAGAGCGACGGGTGGGCGCGGTCGCGACGCGAGCAGGCTGCGACTGAATTGGACTGTGGTGTGGCGCCGACGCCCGGCGCGCCCGTTCGGGGTTGCCCAACAGAAATTGCGTTAGAACGCCGTTCACGTGGTGTTCTCGCAGCGCTTATCGGCGGCCGTATCTCCGGCCGGCGGGGAGTTGTGGCCGCCGATAGGGATTGATGGGCCGAACTTTTCGGTCCGCAGACAAGCGTGGCCGCCCATAGCGGGAGCCTGCTCGCTTCGGGCGGCGCCCGATTCGCGCTTTGCGCGCGGCGCCCGGTGACCGCAGTATCAGCTATGCGCTGTCGATTTGCCCCGCCGGTTCTTGCCCTGCTGCCTTTACTTGCTCTCGCCGCTTGCTCCGAAGAGTCGGCTTCGTCGTCTGGGACCGAAGGTTCCGGTGGCGTCAGTGGTTCAGGTGGCAGTTCGACGGGCGGCAGTTCGACGGGCGGCAGTTCGGCGGGAGGCAGCTCCGTCGGTGGCAGCTCCGTCGGTGGCAGCTCCGTCGGTGGCAGCTCCGTCGGTGGCAGTGCAGGTTCGGCGGGCAGCGGCGGTTCCGCGGGTAGCGGCGGATCGAGCGCGTGCACGATGCCGGCGAAACCGGTCGATGCGATCGATGTGACGATGTACGGCGCGATGGGCGATGGCGTGACCGACGACACTCAAGCGATCAAGGACGCGATCGCTGCCGTCAGCGTTGGCGGCACGGTGTACGTTCCTGACGGGACGTACCTGGTCGAACCGGCGTGCGGTGGGCTCACCGTCATCAGCCTGAAAGACGACATGACGCTGCTGCTCGCGGACAACGCGACGATCAAGAGCAAGCCGAGCGATTGCGAGGGCTACCGAATCCTCACCGTTCGGGACCGGAAAAACGTCGTCATCGCTGGCGGAACGATCGAAGGCGAACGTTCCGAGCATCTCGGCACGACCGGCGAGTGGGGCATGGGCATCAGCCTGGGCAAGGCCGACAACGTCAGTATCGTTGACCTGACGACCAAAGAGTGTTGGGGCGACGGCATCTACGTTGGCGCGTTTGGGACGGAGGACGATCGGTCCACGAACATCACGATCTGCGGCGTGACCAGTGACCACAACCGCCGATGCGGCATCGCGGTCACAGCGGCGAGCGGCGTCGAGATTATCGACACGACGATGAGCAATACGGACGGGACGCTGCCGAAGTCTGGATTTTGCGGCGAGCCCGACGCCTATGCCAATGGACCGGATGGCTTGGTTGAAAACGTCGTGATCCGCGACTCACGCATGATCGGAAACCACGAGGCTGGCGGGTACTTTGGCGGGCCGGAACCGGCAGTTACCCGCAACAATCGGGTCTCGAATTGTACGATCACGGGCAATCACGTGCACGGTTTCAAGGCGACAGGGAACATCTATGCTAGTGACAAGAGCAATGGCCCGTCCGGGACCGGGTTTGTTTTTGAAAATTCTCTTGTAGAAAATAATGGCGCGCAGGAGCCGGACGTTACCAAGCGTAAGGGCCTCATCTTGTGGCAAGTTGCGGGCGCCACGGTCACCGGCAATACGTTCCGTAACAACACGCGCGGCATGGCGTTTCAGAGCGCCCACGACGCGACCGTTAGCGGCAACACGTTCGACAACAACTCCGATGCAGGCGTGTATTTCCGCTGGACGTCCCAGAACAACACCGTGTCGAACAATACCTGCAGCGGTGTCGCGGCCACCATCGACGGCGACGGTTCGACGGAGCGGACGGGTAACACGATCGCGAACAACACCGGCTGCGAGCTCAAGATCACGAGCTACTAGGCCTCATCGGTTATTGGAGTCAGGCTAATGCCGCGAAGCTCCCCTCGATGCCCCCCGTTCGCGTCGCAAGCTCCGGGTGGGCTCGCTGCCGCTGGGCGGCGGACATTACCGGTGTCTGTCAGGTGGAGTTCGGGACTCTGATTCCGGTGAGCTACACCTCGGGCTGCACTTTCGGCTTCACGTCGATCGTGCAGCGACGCACCAGTGGGGGGCCAGCGACGCGCACGACTCGAACGTCCAGCTCCCAGATGACGCCGCGCCCATGTGCATCGAGCTCAACGCTGAACGGCGTCTGCGCCGGGAGGGGCAGGGGTATGTCGTGCTTGTACACGTCCCCGTTTCGCGGCTGCCGGTGCCGATGGCGCCACAGGATGGTCCGGAGCGGTCGAGCACCCGAACCACGGCCGCTCGCCACACGTTGAGTGGTCACTTCTCGAATCGTGAGATCGAACGTCACTCCAGCGACCTCGCCGGATCGGGGCGGCGTCGCGAAGCAACGCAACGCGGTCCCGCTCGCATCGTGTGCAGCCTCGCGATAGCCGGACGGGGTTCGGACGACATCGATTTGGATGTCGATATTGTCACCGCGAGTGGACGGGCGCCACCTGCCGAGCGACAGTCGGCGCGCGGTTCCGGCTAGACGATTATCGTTAGGTGGGTTGGGTGAGTACTCGATGCAGTCGCGGTCGGTCGGGGTGAAACTCACATTCAATGGGACGATGGTCCGTGAGTTCCCTCCGGGAAACTCGGAGGATGCCATGGCTAACCACTCGAAATCTACGTGGCGGCCATGATAGTTCGGTACGGCGGGTGTCGGGAGCTGAAACGGAATGTGGTGCGTTCCCGATTGCCACGGACCTCGGTACAGTTCAACTGCATCACCACCGCTATGTCGGACGGGTGAATCGCGCGGGTCGTGATTCCGTAGAAAGCGCGCTAGCTCCAAGCTGAGCCCGCGACAAACGACGGTCTCTGCGGCGACGACGGTGACGTGCCCGGTGATACGGTCACCGACGTTGAAATGGTTCTTTGCGAGATGGACTTGGAGCTCGCACGACTGCATCGACCTTAGCGTAGCTCAGTCGACCGCCAAGGGCTGGCGCCGACACGCCGGCAAGACATGGCCCCGCGGTTTCTGAGGTCCGGTGAACTGGTTCACGCGTCCCCGCAGTTCACGTGGCGCTGTGTTTGCGCGTCTGCATCACGGACCCGGCTCCGAAGACGAGCATCGTAACGATCGGCATGAACAGGTCGGCACTCACGTCGTGCTTTTTGACCCGCCGGGCGACCCACGCATCGGGTCGGGCTTTCAGTCCTAGCGCGGTGCGAGCGGCCGTCACCTCTTCCGACATCGATCCGGTGACGTCCGTCCAGAACGCATCAGGCGCTGCTAAGAGCGGCTCGCACTCTTGCTTGGCGAGTTGGGTTTGCGTTTCCTTGTCCTGATCCGACTTGCAAACCGCCCATGCCTGGACGGGACTGGACCCATCGGAGCCCTTCTTTTTCAGCGGCTGCACGACGTAGTAGCGGTAATAGTAGGTGTTGTCGGGGCTTGTCTTCCTACGGGTCGGCGGTCCCACGTGCGCTGGCCCGAAGGGCTCTGCATCGGCGAAGCGGAACGTGGCGCTTAGGTCCGGCCGCTCAGTCGACAAGTGCAGTGTGGGAAAAAGACCGGTGGTGACGCGGACGGCGGGAACCCACATCATCGCGAACACGGCGGCAAGGATGCAGCCGACGAGCGCTCCTAACCAAAACCCCTTGCGGCCCATGGCGTTCACCCATCGCCAGCTAAAGACGAGCGCGCACACCACGCCGAGCACGAGGCCGAAGTCTGCTCGCCACCACGCTCCGAGCGCGGCGACGACGCCGGGCAGGACGCACGCCCCAAGGCCCAAGGCGATGCGTGTTGTCGGTGCTCGTCCCATCAAGCCAGACTACGCGACTTTCCGGAAGCTGGCGGCGAGCTTGCCGCCGCTCATGTAGAAATCATGCGCCGCTTATCGATTTCGAGAGGAAGATGGCTCACTGATGACGCCGGCCCGCCGAACGCCATGCGCTTTAGCGCGCGCGAGCGTCGACGGCTGCGCCTAGTTCGGACACGTTGATCTTGCCGTAACGGCGCGCTCCGTTCAGCTCGTGGACGGATGCTCCGTGAGCCACGCGGACGGTTGCCAGGGTGGTGCGGGTTTGTTCGAGCGCTGTGCGATGGGTGCCTCGTTTCAGCGCAGATGCGACCGCTGCTTTGCGGGCGCCGGGTACCTTGCCGGCTATCGTGACGATCGCCGCTCGGTCGAGGGGACCGGCGTGTTCGGCGATCCGCTCCAGGAACGTTAGGAACGCGGTCTTGCCCTTTTGTCGCAACAGCTCGCGGGCCGCCGCGGCGACGTCCATCGAGTTGTCGAATGCGGGGTTGGCGCTGATCTGCCAGGTGATGGTGAGCTGTGGGTGGGCATTGGCGAGCTTTCGCACGGCGCTCGGCATGCCGTCGAAGCGACTCGGCGTGGCTCCCGTCACGATGGCCAGCAGCTGCGGACCCTTGCCCCACACCGGCCAGCCACGGGCGGCTTGGCGCGGGATCGGACCCGGTTTCGGGCGGTCGGCGACGGGTTTGTCCAGGGTATAGATCGGTACGACGGACGCGCTGGCGAGGACACGCTCATAAGGCGTGCCGCCGCCCGGCAATTTAGCGACTTCGGCCAGTGCGGCGTCGATTCGTTCTTGGAACGTGGCGAGCGGATGCGCTCCGGTGATCAACCGTCCGTTGATGAAGAAGGCCGGCGTGCCCCGCGATCCGAACTTCTCGGCGAGCGCTGAGTCGCGCGCGATCAGCGGATTGTCTCGAGTCAGGGCGTTGCTGACTTGAGCTTCGCTCAGTCCGGCGTCGGTGCCATACTTTTTCAGGTCGGTGTCGCGCAGCGCGTGCTGCTGAGCGAACAGCGTGTGGTGCAGTTTCCAGAACGCTTTGGCGCTGACGAACTGGTACACGGCGGCCGCCACGCGCGCGGCGGGCTTTGCGCGGCGATGAAACGCGAGTGGTCGGTGCTTGTACACGACGCGGAGCTTGTCGCCGTACTTCTTGCGCAGCTCGGCGAGTTCGAATTGGGCGGTGCGCGAGAACGGACATTCGAAGTCGACGAACGCAACGATCGTCACCGGCGCCGTCGCCGGGCCGAGCGTCGGCGAACCGTCGACGGGGATTCGATACGCCAGCGACCGGTCGAGCACGCGCTTGCCCGGCAGCGTGTCGCCTGCCCGGTTCATCAGCGCGGCGTACAGCGTCTTGCCCGTGAAGCCTCGCGCGGCGGCGCGCTTCGCTAGATCGATCTCTTTGCGCAGGATCGTCGCCGCTTCGGCCTCCTTGTGGACCGGCACGGGTCGACCGTTGATGAACGCCATCGGGAACGCTCTTTGTCCCAGCACGACCATGCGGTGGTTAGTCGCGAACAGCAGCGGATCGGCCGCGTCGAGCTGCTTGGGTTGGTCGCCCCTGCCCGGCCCGAACGCGTGCGCATGGCGGACGAGCGCCTTCAGATTGAGATCACTGCCTTCCTTCAGGAGCGCCAAGCGGTACTTCGCGAAGGCGGCCGGGCCGTGGGCGTGGAACACGGCGTGGGCCGCGCGCGCGGCAAAGATGCCGACCTGCGGCATGTTGCCGGCAACGGGTTTGTTGGCTTTGAAGCGCGAGACGACGCGGACCGCATCGGGATGAAGGGCGGCGAGCCGCGGCACGATCTCGCGCTGCTTGAAGCAGAACTCGCACCAGGCTTCGAACGACGTGACCTCGACCAAGTGCACCAGCGGTCGCTCGGCGCCGAACCACGGGTAGCCGTCGATCTGAATCCGCACGCGTGGCACGTCGACGCCCGAAAGGCCGTCCAGCGTTGACGTCGGCGCGGGGGGCGCGGCGGCCGAGGTCGATGGCGTCGCGGCGGTCGGGGACGGAGCCGGTTGCGTGCCGCCGCATGCCAGGGCGAGTAGCGCGATAACGCTGGGCGTCAGTTGCCGTACCTTGGGCATCGACCGCAATGTGTCACGGAGTCGCGCGTTGTGAAACGGCTTGTTGGGGCGTACAGGAGTCGGAACTTGCGGCCGAACGTGCTGGCCTGTCACTTGACGTTCAAGTCAACGTCCACACTCGGGGGATTGTGCGCGGGGTTTTTAACGTCCGGTGAACTGGTTCACGCGTCCCCGCAGTTCACGCGACGCACCAGTGAAACAACGCGACGAACAGTGCGAGGTGGATGACGAGACCTAAGCGCGTGCGCCAAATCCGGCGGGTGTCGAGCGCGGCAGGATCGTGGAGCGGCCGGGTGCCATTCGGGGGTGCCGCGGGGCTGGTTGCGCGTTTGTTGTTCGTGAGTGAGTCGCAGCGCCCTACCGGAAGTGGGTGGCATCGCAGGTGTTCGAGGTCCGGTGAACCGGTTTTCGCGCCCCCGCAGTTCACGTTTCAGAAAGTTGAGAAACCGCGCAACCGGCGAGTGCCGCGTTCGAACGGAGCGGCATGTCACACACAAAGTTCGGTTTGGTTGCTCTTGCTCTGTCTACGGCTGCGGTCGCCGTGTCGGTTCCGGCCGGCGCTCAGGTTGCTGGAAGGTCCGGGGACGCGGTCCCTGATACGTCGGCGCCATCCGCCGCGATGCTGCCGCAGCCGGCGCCGCCAGCGCCCGTCGGCAAGGACAAGGGCGCGAAGCCGTCGCCGACCGCCAAGGCGCCGCGCGGGCCGGATCGGTTGACGGTGATGGTGCGCGCCTCGTTGCCGGTAGGCGGCGTCGGCACGCGGTTCTTCGAGTGCGACGGTTGCATCGACAACTTCTCGACCCCCGTCGACGATCAGGGGACGCCGTACGGCGCGCTCGAGCTGCTGGCGCCGCGCAAATGGAATCTGCGCCCGCTGGCGGGTGTCTCCGGCGGCCAGAAGCTGAACCTGCGCTCGGAGGGGGTCGACCAAGAGTTCGGCGATCTGATCGGTGTGTACTTTGGTTTGGAGTACGACGTGGCGCTCGGCAACTCGCTCGACTTCGCGTTCATGTCGTCGACGGGCATCAATGTGCTGGTGCCGGGGGATGATTTGAATGCCGAGAACCGACGCGTGGAGTCCGCGTGCGATTGCAGTGCACGTGAGGGCGCGACGGTTGGCATGCAGCATTCCGTCGGCATCGGCTTGCGAGTGCCCATGCAACAGATCGCGCTGCGCATCGATGCGTTTGCGGACGTCTTGAGGCACGACTTCGGCGACGTTCGTAACCGTGAGGCCGAGACGCTGTCAGGTGAGTGGGTGACGGTCGACGTCGAGCGGAAGATGACGCTCGTCCGGGGGCGGCTGAG
>JAUIKB010000120.1 GCA_030430975.1 Polyangia bacterium | reverse complement strand
TAGCGACGACCGTCCGGTGGGCGGCGCCTTCCGACCGTACGCCACCAGAACGCCGGCTTCGCTGGGACTAGTCGAGACGGCTTCGCACGTCGCCCACCCAAACCTCTCCCGGGCCGCCGGACACAACCCGGATCTTGCGGCCTGCCGTTCCGGCCTGCTGCTCCGCGGTCCGACCTTGGACTGTCGGGCACTCCGGGCTACTCGGTTCGTATGAAGATTCTGGTCGCCAGCAACCTAGACGCCTCCGACCACGCTCTCAGCGAGATGGTCAACGCGTTGCCGCCCCCGGGAGAGCCGGTCAGCGTCTGCCACGTGCAACCGTCGTGGAGCACCAACGTCGTGAGTGAAGCAGCCATCATCGCTGCCACAGAAAGCCGTTGGCGCGAGCTGACGCTCAACCCGAACATCGAGGTCGAAGCCGTTCCCGCGAGCGGGTCGCCGCATGGCGGCGTGCTAGCTACCGCAAAAGAACTCGACGTCGAGCTGATCGTCGTGTCAGCGGGCGCCGATCGGTACGCTGGCACGCTGGCTAGTACGGCGGAGAAAATCGCACGCCACGCGAGCTGCTCGGTTCTGATCGCCCGCTGCGGAGACGAGGGCCCGCTGATCGTCGGCACGGACTTCTCCAAAGCCGCAGACCTCGCGGCCGGAAGCGCTAAAGCGTGGGCAGAGCTGAGCGGTCGTCAGCTGATCGCGCTCCACAGCGTCTACAGGCGATCTTCGAGTCTCAGCGTGTTCGCCCACTTGTTCAAGTCCGAGCCCGCCGACGAGCTCGACGAGGAAGCCAACACGCGCCGAGCCCGGCCACGTATGCGCGAACTGTTCGATGGCGAATGCGTGATCACAACACAGCGCCCCGGGGCAGCACTCGTTTCACTTGCCAAAGAGCGCTCCGCCCAGTGCATCGTGCTTGGTGCGACCGGCCGCACCGACCACGACGATGTCAAAGTCGGTGCCGAGGCGATGGTCGTCGCACATCGCGCTAGTTGCTCTGTGTTGCTGTGCCGCAGCGGAGACCACCCGGACGCTTCGCCGGATCCCGTGCTAGCAACGGACATGCCGGCGCTTGCCTGGGGTGTGTAGACCCGATGAGCGTCGGGAACCGCCAAGCGTCTACGACGCCGGCAGCAACACGCGAAACCGCACGCCGAGTCCAGCGTTTTCGGCAATAATTCGCCCACCGTGCGCCTCAACGAGTCGCGCGGTGATGCTTAAGCCCAGGCCGGAACCGCCCTTGTCACGCCCGTAGAACGGGTCGAACAGCCGCTCCATATCGGCCTCGTCCAAATCAGGACCGTCATTTTCTACGCACAATTCGTGCTCCCGTGCGGTTGCGTTCGCCGTGACAGAAATTCGAATCGTGCCGGCCGCCTCGCCGATGGCGCGACGCGCATTCAGGCAGAGGTTCAGCACAACTTGCGCCAGTTGATCCGTATCGCCTCGCACCTCGACCGCCGTCGACGGAACGCGGGTGTCTATGCGAATCTCGTGTTGGCGCGCATCCGCGATAGCCAGTGCGGCTGCCCGTTCCGCCACTTGCCGCAAATCGATCGACTCGAACGTCGGCTGCTGCGGATTAGCGAAGCTAACGAACCGTTCTGCGACTCGTTCCAAGCGCTCTAGCTCGGACACGTGCAGGTCCCAAAAACGCCGTTCCTTTGCATCGTGTGGAACGAGCGGGTCGACGACCTCCGCGGTGCCTTTCAGAGCGTGAAGCGGATTCTTGATCTCGTGCGCGATGCCCGCGACGACTTCTCCGAGCACCGACAACCGTCCAGCGCGGACGAGCTCCTCTCCGAGTCTCTCGCGCTCCGCCAGCGTCGCCTCGACCTGCAGCCGGCGCTGTTCGAGCTTCTCGGCGAGGCGGCCGACTAAGAACCCAACCGCCAAATAGAGAACGATTTCGAGAACCTTCACCACTGTGGGCGCCGGGTCGTGATGAACAAACGGCAGTCTCAAGAACGCGTGCGGCGCATACGCCGCCGACACGAGCGCCGCGCTGACGACCCCACCCGGCCAGCCCAGACGGAATGCTGCGTAGATAATCGGCAGATAATAGAGGCGCCGCAGCACGTTGTGCGCCCACATCAATTCGTGCCCAGTGGAGTAATGCAGCACCGTCCCGGCTGCGATCGGCAGCCACACTCCGAGCCACATCGCGGGGCGAAACCAGCCCGATCGTCGCAAGGACAGGCTGTCAGCCATCGCGGGAGATGCCGTACTTAGATAGGCGGTACGCCAGCACGTGTCGCGGGATTCGAAGATACTGGGCTGCGTGGGTGACGTTGCCTTGCTTGAGCGCGAGCACGCGTTCGATCACGCGCTTTTCCAAGTCGACCAGGCTGAGTCCATCGTCCGGTAGTGGCGGCCAGTCCTGCAGCGACCGATCGCCACTGTGCGGCGTGTCGGTCCGTTCCTTCGGCAGGTCGTCGATCGCCAGCTCGCCGTGCGCGCTCAGCAACACGAGACGCTCGCACGCATTGCGCAGCTGGCGCACGTTGCCGGGCCAAGCACGGCGCTCTAGCTCTGCGAGCAGCTCGCGCGGTATGCGATATGAGCGGCCCTGGCCGAGCTCGGCAACGAAGTGTTGAACGAGCGGCGCGATATCCTCGGGGCGGTCACGCAGCGGCGGCACGGTGATGTCAACCACGTTGAGCCGATAGAACAGATCTTCACGGAATTCGCCGGACGCGACTCGCTGGTCCAGTTGGCGGTGGGTGGCGGCCAATACGCGCACATCCACGGGAACCGGAGCATCCCGGCCCACCACATCGACAACCCTCGCCTCCAGCACCCTCAACAGCTTGCCCTGAACATCGATGGGGAGTTCGGCGACCTCATCGAGGAACAGGGTGCCGCCATCCGCTTGGCGAAACCTCCCCTTGCGCGCCCGCATCGCACCGGTGAATGCACCCTTCTCGTGTCCGAAGAGTTCGCTCTCCAACAACTCGGCCGGGATGGCCGCGCAGTTGATCGCCACGAAGGGCTCGCTCACCCGTGGGCTCCGAGCGTGAATCCGCTGCGCAACCAGCTCCTTACCTGAACCCGTTTCGCCCACGATCAGAATGCTCGCGTCGCTCTGGGCGACACGATCGCAAACGCTGAGGGTCCGCTTCATCACCTCCGACACCGCGATCAGCGACGACTCACCAACCCGCGATCGCAGGTGCTCCACCTCTCGCGTTAGGCTTCGTGTCTGAAGAGCGCGGGCGACCGACATCAGCAGATGGTCGCGATTGAACGGCTTGCCGATGAAGTCGAACGCGCCCGCCTTCATCGCCTCCACGGCCGAGCTGATGTTGCCGTACGCCGTGATCACGAGCACCGGCATTTGCTGCCCAATCGCCCGGAGCCGACGCAGCATCGCCATGCCGTCCATGCCGGGTAAGCGCAGATCGGTGATGACTAGATCAAACGGAGTCGATGCCGCGCGCTCCAGGCCCTCCTCGGCCGATTCAACCGCCGTGACGTCGTAGCCGGCTTCAGAGAGATTGAATTCGGCCAGCTCGCGGCCGGACGGATCATCTTCTACGAGTAGGATTTGAGCGCTGCCGGACATCGAGCGAAGCAGGCCGTCACAGCCCCTCGATCCAAGCTTTTAGCAGGGCAACGCTCGACACGTCGACCTGTTCGGTGCCAAGCGGCGGCATCGCCAACAGATCGCGGCGATTGACGCGATTGTACAGCTGACTCTGATCGGGCTGGCCCGGCACGATGATCATCACGGTTCCGTCGATGTCGTGACTAGTCGAAACGTTGAGCCCGGTTTGGTAGAGAGCCGTCGCCGCTACATCCGTATTCGTCACCGACAGCCCGGCGCGGAAGTTGTTGTACATCGCCAGCGGGTGCGCGGCACTGTGGCAGTGCGCACAATTGCCGTGCAGATAGCCCAGGGCCGCCTGAGCTTTTGCGTCCCCGGGAATCACGAACGGCGCCATCGGTGGGCTCGTCAGACTTCCGGCCGCCGCGAGCTGATCGATGTCCGACTGCGGCAGCTGCACGGCGCTGAATCCTAGAAAGTATTCGCGTGTGCCGCCGTGGCACTCCTTGCAAGCGGGAATATTTGGAATGTCGTGCGTGGTTCCTTGAGTGTCGGCCTCGCCGTAAGGCACGGCGTCGGCGTCGCTGCCGTCATCTCGCCATCGGTACGCGACGTACGACCATTCGGGTGGGTTGTCGGACAACTTGGCGACCATACGCGTTTCGAGCAGCTTGCCGCCGCTTTCAAAGTCTTTCCAGGCGGTCGCGCCGACGGGAAATTTCCAGGCGTCCATCACCGTGGTGTCGATCTGCGTTCCGGTCGGCAGCTTGAAGTAACGCGTCTTGGACGCTGCGTCCGTCCAGAGCTGATTTCTCACGCCGTATTGCCGCACGTCGCTCGCCAGCGTGCGTGTGGCGATATCGGAGAACAGGCCTGTCTCCGACAGCGTTTGCGGCCCGTCCCACGTGATCGAACCGCCGTACCCACCGAATGCGCCGACGCCGCCGGCCGCGCTAGCGCCCGAGCCGCCGATGCCGCCGCTGCTTCCCGCTACGCCGCCGCTACCGCTGCCGCCGCCGACGGCGCCGCTAGCACCCACCGCGCCGCTGCCACCGACTCCAGCGCTGCCGCCTGTGCTCTGGATCTGGGTTGGCGGCTCACTCTCGCTGCAGCCCAACACGACCAACACGGCAAACGCGCCGACGGTGCCTCTCATCCAGCAACGATGGCAGGGTCAGACCGACGAAGCCAAGGTCTAAGTGACCGAAGCCCCATTTTTCCTGCCACTTCCGAATATTCACCGGCGGCTTGAGAATATTCTCAGGCGCGCACGAGTGCCGCCCAAGAACAACGCGCCTCATGTGGTTGGCCTGCGGCTTGCAGTCACCCCGCTGCATGAAATGCTCCTACCTGCTGGCTGCGCTAATCACCGCCACTTCGTCCCTCGCATGCGACAAGGCTCCGACCGGCGCAGGCGAGAAACCAACTGCCGCAACCCCGAGCGCGGCGGCGACGACCGACGCGGCTGCGCTTTCGGCAACCATCACAGCGTATGACGGATTGAGAGCTGCCCTCGCCGAAGACGACGCGGCCAAGGCAGCAACCTCAGCCCGCGCACTGGCGACGGCCGCGCAGGCAGCTACCGCCAAAGCGGCCAGCCAGAAATCAACCCTTGAGGCGCTAGCAAAGCACGCCAAGGAAATCAGCGGTAACGACATCGAGGCTCAGCGCACAGCATTTGGCGAGGTCAGTCGCCAACTCGTGACGCTCCTCGCGGCGAGGCCTGCGCTGCAAAAGGGCCACCACGTTTACACGTGCCCCATGGCCAAAGGCTACAAGAAATGGGTACAAACAACCGATAAAATGGCCAATCCGTACATGGGCAAGAAAATGCTCCACTGCGGCTCAGCCAGTGACTGGAGCATGTGAGTCGCTGGCTTTACCATACAGTTATCGTCGCAACCGTGGGGTGCTCCGCCTCGCCTTCGGTGCCGACGCGACCGGTCACGCCACGCGCCGCCGCTGGAATGGAGGCCTCTCGGGCGACGGGGCAGCAGCGAGAAGCGTTCGACGGTTCACTCGCCACGTACGTTCGAGTAGCTCTTGAGCGAAGCCCGCGCTTGCGAGCAGCCTGGCACCAGTACAGGGCCGACAGCGCACGCTCGACCGGCGAAGCCGCCCTGCCGGATCCGACCGTTAGCTATGCATTCTTCGCGCGGCCGGTCGAAACTCGCGTCGGTCCCCAGCGCCACAAAATAGGCGTGTCGCAAGCCTTCCCGTGGCCCGGCACGCTGGGTGGCAAAGAAGCCGCTGCTCGTCACTCAGCCGCCGCCGCGCGCCGTCGCTACGAAGCAGTCGGCTTCGACGTCGCTCGCAACGTCAAACAGGCGTACTGGGACGCGTGGCTGGCGCGGCGGCTCAAGCGCGTTCGTGACGCTCAGATCCTGCTTCTCAAACAACTTGCGATGTCCGCCCGGGCGCGGCTTGAGGTCGGTGGCGCATCACTGGCCGACGTGGGTCAAATCGAGCTGATGCGATCACGCCTAGTCGACAACCGCTCGGCGCTGGACGAGGCGGAAAGGCGAGCCGTCGCAAAGCTGCGAGCGGCGCTGTCGGTCAGCTCGAAAACGAGGCTGCCGGTTCGCGACGTCGACGCTCCTCGGGCTGCACCGTCCGAGAAGGAAAAGACGCTGCAAAAAGCCGCTCAGCGCCACCCACGGATCGGCCAGTTCGCCGATCTGATCGCCGCGCAACACGAGCTGGCTCGCGCGTCACGCGCCACCGGCAAGCCAACGTTCCGGCTTGGCGCGGAGTACATCATCACCGGCGAGGCTCGGATGCCGGGCACGCCCGACAGCGGCAAGGATCCGATCGTGCTGATGCTGAGCGCGACCATCCCACTGTGGAACGATCGCGCCGGCGCCCAAGCCGACGCCGCCGACGCCCAAGCCAGTTCACTGCGGGCCAAACAGGCGGCGGAAAGCGACCAAGCGGCTGCGCTTGTGACGATGCTCCTGTCGCAACATCGCGATCAGCAGCGGCGGCTAGCGCTGTACGAAAAGACCCTCATCCCCCAAGCCGAGTCGGTGTTCGAGTCAACGCTCGGTGGTTACCAGACCGGCGAGGGACGCATCGCACCGGTTCTCCTAGCCGTTCGCGAGCTGCTCGACCTGCAACTGGCGATCGCCCAAGCTGAGGCCGCTCAAGCCAAAACGCTCGCGGCCCTCGAGGCGGTTGTCGGGCGGCGCCTGGAGCTCAAGGACATGAAAGGTGATCGAGGGGTGAGTCGATGACTGCCGCTACTGTCAAAGCCAAGCTCCCTGGGGTACTGCGGGCGGCGCTCACCTTGCTCGGACTGATCGCTGCGTTCTGGCTCGGCGGCGCAGTTCTCGGCAACACAGAGCCTGGACACACCCACTCGGCGGCTGCGGGAAGTGCAGCCGAGTCACAGACGTGGACGTGCTCGATGCATCCACAGATCAAGTTGCCGGAGCCGGGCTCATGTCCGATTTGCGGCATGGATTTGATACCGCTCGTCGCAAAAGAAAAGCTAGCGCCCAACCAGGTGACCCTATCGGATGCCGCGAAGAAACTCGCTTCCATCCGCACCACCAAGGCCGTGACCGGGCGTGCCAGTTCCGAGCTGCGGCTGCTCGGCAAGATCGAGTACGACGAGCGACGGGTCAGCCACGTGACGTCGTGGATCGCGGGCCGCATCAATCGTTTGTCGGTCAGCGCGATCGGCACGAAGATCCGAGCAGGCCAGCACGTGGCTAGCGTGTACAGCCCCGACGTCTACGCCGCCCAGCGGGACCTGATGGCGGCCCGGCGCCAGCGCAAGGCCCTCAAGGGCGCGCTGCCGGTCGCGCGACGAGCCGCCAAGTCGACCTACGAATCCGCGAAGACGCGACTGTCACTGCTTGGGTTCGGTTCCAAATCGATCGCTAAGATGTCGCGTGAGAAAAAGCCTCGACGTTCCGTGGGCATCAGCGCCACCCAGGGCGGGACCGTGATCGAGCAAATGGTGCAGTCGGGCGACTTCGTCAACGTGGGTCAGCCGCTGTTCAAGGTCGCCTCACTCAAGGACGTCTGGGTGCAGCTGGACGCGTACGCGTCCGACCTGCCCTCGATCAGAGTTGGCCAGAAGGTGCAGCTCAGCGTGGCGTCGCTGCCCGATCAGGTGTTTGAAGGGCAAGTCGCGTTCATCGATCCGGTCGTCGATCGGAACACGCGCACCGCGCGGGTGCGCGTCGAGGTCGACAACAAGGACAAGAAGCTCCGACCGGGGCTGTTCGCCGAGGCGGTTCTGCTCGCGGATTCGGATGGCCCGACTATTGGGCCGGTCATGATCCCCAAGTCAGCGCCACTGTTCACTGGCGAACGAGCAGTGGTCTTCATCGTGCTCAAGGGAAAGAAGCGGCCCACCTACGAGGCTCGCGAGGTGCAGCTCGGGCCCGAATCGGGCGACCGATATCCGGTACTCGAAGGTCTCAACCCAGGTGAGGAAGTCGTCACCTACGGCGCCTTTACTCTCGACTCCGAACTGCAGATCAACGGCGGCAAGAGCATGATGCAGCACGACGATGACCTCTCTCGCGGTGGGAGCCAAACCTATCGACTGTCGGCTAGCGCCAAACGCAGCGCCGCGAAGCTCGTGGATGCCTACCTCGAATTGCAGGCGACCTTGAGCGCCGACGAGGCGCAGGACGCACAAAAGGCTGCCATCGCGTTGGCCAACGCGGCAGCCGTCAAGCTGACTTTGCCTCAAGAAGCGTCGGAGGCGTGGAAGCAATCGACGAAGGTGATGCTCGACGGCGCCCGGGGCGTCGAGACCGCCGAGGGTCTCGCGACCCAGCGCAAGTTGTTCATCCGGATCAGCAGCGGGATGATGACCTGGCTGAGTCACTTCGGGAACCCGACGGGGGAAGCGGTGCACGTGGCGTTCTGCCCGATGGCCGACGGCAACAACGGGGCCCAGTGGCTGCAGCGCGCGGACAAGGTCGAAAACCCCTATTTCGGCTCAAAGATGTACCGCTGCGGTGATGTTCAGGCGAAAGTTGGTCCCGGGGAGTACGCCATCGTCGACAAGGTTCGGGGCTCACACGCCCACTGAGTCGGATTGGCAGCCTCGCGAGGGCGAACCCGGTCGACCTCTCCAGTTGCCTCGCTCCCCCGAATCTCTCGGAATCCGCGTGCATGATCCCGCTACATCGGGTCGATTCGGTACACGGCACCACTCTTCATGTCGCTAAACCACAGCTTTCCGTCACGTCCGACCTCAAGGCCTGCCAGCGATCCGGCGGGGAAATTGGTCGCGAGGGATCGCAACAGCGTGCCCTGAAGATCATAGGCGTGTAGCGTGCTAGTGGCGTTGTCGGAAACGTAGAGAACATCTTGGTGCAGCGCGATTCCGCTTGGCTTGTCGAGTCCGGCAGCGACCACGTCGGTTAGTGAGGAGCCAGCAACAACGCCCGATTCGGCGACCACCTCGTACAGTCCGGGAATCGGACCACCCTTCGTTCCAGATTTCGTGTCTAGCTTAGCGACGCGGGAGTTACCGCTGTCGGCGATGTACAACGCCGCATCGTCTGCATCGAAAACCAAGTGACTAGGGACGCCAGCGACACGTGTCACACCACCAACCACGTATCGAAGAATGCGACCGTCGGAGTGATCGGCATTGCCAGGACCATGATCGGCGCCGAAGTCGTATCGATCGAGCGAACCGACGTCGCCATTAAATACCCAGAACGCATTCGCTGTTTCGTGCGCGATACCCATACAGAAAGGCGAAGCGTGCAGCATGTCGAGGTGTGAACCGTTCCCGCCTGAGGGCCTCGCGTAGACGTTTAGGTCAGACGACCACAGCGCCGGTCCGATAAACTTCGCAGCATCGTTCTCGAAATTGCCCGTCGCCGCTTCCCCACACGTCGCGAACGTGTCACCGGCCCCCATCGCGAGCGCTGGAGGACGGCGCATGAAGTGCCAGGAGTTCTGATCTTCGCGCACCTCCTCCGTCTGCTGCGGTGTGCCTGGTGCACTGATGATCGTCGTCGTGCCGCCGAGCGAGCGGCAGCGCGCACTAGACGGGTCCGACTGCGCACAAGTGCCCTGTACCTCGAAGCGTCGATTGATAACCCAAAGTTCATCGCGCTCGGGATGGAAGGCAAGATCCGTTGCCTCGATAGCAGTATCAGGACGATAGACTTCCACTAGACTAACCGACGAAACCGAACCGTCTCCCCAGCCGATCAGACCCCCGCCAGGTACTGGCCCGCAGCTTCCGGTGACCGTATCGCAAACGGGACCGTTCGGGTGGTCGATACAATCCGCGTTGCTCGAGCACAATACCGGGCCCGACCCGCCGCTGCCGCCGGTCGCGCCTCCCGAACCGGCCGCCCCGCCTCCAGCTCCGACGCCGCCCGCGCCCGCGGTCGACTGGCCCGTGCCGCCACCTCCGCTGGAGCATGCCGCGACTGAGATAACGGCCAGAGTGCCGACCACAACTAAACCGAACCGACTGGAGCTGTTCAACTTCATAGCAATAGTTACCTTGTCGTATTAATTAATAAAGTGTTTCAAAGCAAAACTCACTGAGCCTTTTGGGTGCCTGGCGACTGCTTTGCGGCGCCGACCTGAACTTCAGTCATCATACCCGATTCGGCGTG
>JAUIKB010001151.1 GCA_030430975.1 Polyangia bacterium | reverse complement strand
TGCAGGGATCGCGCGGACCGCATGACCTGCTGGCTGGCGATGCCGACTTGCTTGCCGGCGTCGGTGAGGATGTATTCGGGCCGCATGGGATGCCCGTACCCCGGGTTGGCGCGAACGAGTCCCTGATCGATCAGTGTGGTGATAGCGCGCTTGAGCGATGAGCGTCCGACGCCGAGGCGCTTGCTGAGCGTGACGAACTTGCTACCGGATGTGGAAAATATCTCCGCCAAGACGGGGAGCGTCCAGCGATAGTTGACGAGCTGAACCAGCCTTTCGGAATCTCTTTCAGGCCTTGTCATTCGCCTCCTAGATGTTGCCCTTGACACGAAAGTAATGCAAGTATAAAAATGGTCGCACAGTGTTAAAAACACCAATTAAATCAGGAGTTAACGTGGCAAGTTCAATACCATTCGACGGTGCTCTGACCTGTGCGCTAGGCGTGACCAACCTAGACAAAGCGATCGCCTGGTACGGCGATGTGCTGGGTTTCGAGACGATTTACAAGATGGACGACATGGGTTGGTGCGAGCTTTCGACGCCCGTAGCGCGCGTCACCGTAGGCCTTTCTCAGGTCGAAAAAATGGAGGGCAAAGGCGGCGCGACGTTGACCTTTGGTGTGACGGATATCGAGGCGGCTCGGGCGCAGCTCGAAGCTCGCGATGTGCGCTTCGATGGCGACATCCAGACCGTGCCCGAGATGGTCAAGTTCGCCACGTTCTTCGACCCGGATGGCAATACGCTGATGCTGTTTCAGGACTTGTCGAAGCAGAGCTAGCGCTTCAGCGCCCGCTGGTAGCGAGCACTAGATTGGCGGGGCATGATGAATCGATGCCCGTCGGCTTCGACGCTTTCGACCAGCGCCAACGCTCCCTGTCGGAGTGCTCAATCCGGTGACATCGACGCCCGGCCGTATCGGCCTGGCGCGGTTCACTTGCACGCGTGAATCACGGGTCCCGCTTCGGCTCCGTCGTTCGGATCGTCGCAGGTTGACGAGGGTGACGTCGGTACCGTGTAGCAATCGCCGGGGTTATCGTCGCAGTAGCTCTGACACTTCTCGGCATTGCACCCGCCCCAGTTGAGCGTGTGGAAGCCGGACTCCTTGTCTTTGCCCCACGAGAACGTTCGGCAACCATCGCGCAGGATCGGCCCGCAGTGGCCCTGACAGCGCATGACGCCGTTTTCGTCGGGAGCGCGCTCCGCGACGAACGAATCGATGACGTCGGCGCACGTTTGCCCGCCGCCTTCGCCCTGAGCGGACTCGCCGCAGCGTTTGAATGAGTCGTGGGCGCCGTTTTTCTTGTCCCACGCCGCCTCTGAGTTGGTGCATTCATGGCACGCGGTGCACTCGCTCATCGGCGGAAGTCCTGCCGGCGGGCACTCGACCCAGCCTTCTTCACAGGCGCGCTTGCGCCAGTAGTTGATGCGTTCCAAACAGCTTGTCCCCGTCGTTTTCCACACCGCCCGGGTGGTGTTGGTCGGCGGGCACTGCCACTGGCAGGCCTCGTCGAGAGGCTTCACGACGCAGGGGCAGACGGTGGCGTAGCGTTCGCCGAAGCAGTTAGCGTTACCGGGGTGGTTTTTGCAGCTGTGCTGAGTTTCCGTAGGGAAGTAGCAGGACTTTGTGCCCTTATCGTCGGTGTTGATCGACACCAAGATTTGCCCCTCGGACGGAGCCTCCGACGACCAGCAGCCGCCTTTCCTGCACTCGAAGCCGAGTCCACCGGCGATCGCGGCAAAACTGGGCATGTCGGTGTACTTGATAGTCCGACCTTCGTCGCAAGCGTAGTACGCGCAGTTGTTGGGGAGCGCGGCTTCGCAGACCTTTTGGCAGGTGGGGCCGTTCACGTTGCCGTCGTCTTTCATGACCCAGACGACGTCGTCCTCTGGGTCCGCCGTACA
>JAUIKB010001150.1 GCA_030430975.1 Polyangia bacterium | reverse complement strand
TCCAGCACTTGGTCCCGGTACGATTCGGCGTCGAGTCGCTCTAGGTGGACGCCGGACCATGTCATGCCGTTCTGCGGTGTGCCGGCGGGACGCGTCGGCGCTTGAGTCCTAAGTTTGTCGAGGCACGATGAGTCGTAGCGATGTGTGCCGGCCCGTGTGGTGGAGCGCAGCAGCTGCCCTTGTTCGGACCATTCCCAGCTGTATCGCTCTTCGGGGGCGGGGGGCTGGTGGAACGTCTCGCTGATCAGGCCGCCGAGGTCGTCGAACTTTCGTCGTTCGGTGATGCGCTTGGAGCTGGACAGCTCCCAGGCGCCCCAGCGGTTGAGGGTCTGAACCGCTGTGCGCCGGCGATTCTTGTACCACGTGACTCTGCCGGCTTCGTCGAACTTGGTCTCCTGGCCATGCCCGGTTGCGGTGCGTGAATAGCTCGGAACTCCGTTCGCGCGCAGTGTTAGCTCCCCGCCTGGAGCTCCACTCAGCCCGAGCGTCTTGACTTGGATGACGAAGCCTGCGGCGTTGTACACGACAGTCGTCGCGGGGGGCTGAACGCCGCTGCGCGGTTTGAAGAGGACGGTGTTTGCCGTGACGAGTTGCTGGTTGCTGTTGTAGGTGAGCGTCATCCGCTCGTTTTGGTCTGTTACCGTTGCTAGCTGGCCCAGCTCGTCAAAGCCGTAGACGACCTTGCCGCGGTCCGGATCGGTTTTTTCGATGAGTTGCCCGTCGTTGTTGTAAGTCCAGGTGGAAATTTTTGGGTTGGCTGCCTGACAATCGAAAAACTGCACGCTCGTGCAACCGTCGTGAGTGCGAGATTCCACCATTCGCCCCTGAACGTAGCGGGCAAACGTGACGTGGTCGCCAGAGCGGGTTGCCACGCGCGTGATCGAACCCGACGCGTCGCGAGTGATGCGGGCACCGGAACGGGTGTTGCCGTGATCGGTCGGTTCGACGATCGTCCACTCGATGATGCGGCCGCGCGCGTCTCGGGTCTCCGTTGATGGGCGGGTGCCGTCAGCCTTGCAGAACGGGGTTGTGCCACGTGCGGTGACGAGCCGGCGGTGCCCGCCCGTCGGGTTGCAAATCGTACAGACGCCCCAACCGGCTGGGCAGGTCGGCCCGTAGTACTTCGGGGGCTTACATGAGGTGGCAACCGGCGGGACGGGGCGTTTGTCGTCATTCGCGCTTTCGGGCGACGCCGGAACGCTGCCGATCGGACGCTTGGGGACGTCGCCTCCGCTCGGCGTCGGTTGGCAAGCCGTGACGAGCAGCAGCGCGCACGATCGCAGCAGACTCATAACAAGTCTCGTGGCACATCGGTCACGGACGCCACGCCCGACAGCTTCATCGCGCGTTCGAGCTCGTCTCGGAATCCGTCGATAACACTCATGACGCCGGCCGTTCCGTCCGCCGCGAGCCCCCAGAGCACCGGGCGCCCGATCAGTACCGCACGCGCCCCGAGCGCCAGCGCCTTGAGCACGTCCGTGCCGCGGCGGATGCCTCCGTCCACGTAGACTTCAGCTTTGCCGTCGACGCAGGCGACGACTTCCTCGAGCGCATCGGCGGTCGCGATGGCGGTATCGAGTTGGCGCCCGCCGTGGTTCGACACGACGATCGCGTCGGCGCCCGCGTCGGCGATGGCGCGAGCGTCGTCTCCGCGGTGCACGCCTTTGACGACGAGCGGCAGGCCGCTGGTCTCGCGGATCCAGGCCAGATCGTCGACGGTCAGCGATTGGTCGTGACTCGAAAACAACTTCTCCAGGCCGGAGCC
This sequence comes from Polyangia bacterium, assembly GCA_030430975.1. GTDB lineage: Bacteria > Myxococcota_A > Polyangia > Polyangiales > Polyangiaceae > JAUIKB01. The sequence goes on along the minus strand of JAUIKB010001150.1, from coordinate 144 downwards.
GCCGTCGGATGCGAGCGCTTTCTGAAGGTTCGCCATCTGCATCCCGTCGGGCAAGACGAACTGGTTGACGGCGTCGCGTCGGCGTCGTCCGAGGACCGGAGCATCGACGGTCAGAACGATCGCGCCGTACCCGCTGGCTGCAGC
>JAUIKB010000119.1 GCA_030430975.1 Polyangia bacterium | reverse complement strand
CTCGCAGTCCTCGCCGGTGTCGGTAACGGAGTCGCCGCACCCAGCGTTCATGCAGTTGGTGCGACATGCATCGGGTGTCGTGTCGCTGTTGACGCCGGTACCGTTGTCACATTGCTCGTTGGCGGCGGCGTTGACCTTGCCGTCGCCGCACGACGCGGTCGTGCAGTCCGCGTTACAAGTCGCCGAGTCACCGCCGTCGTCGCAGTCCTCGCCGGTGTCGGTAACGGAGTCGCCGCACCCCGCGTTCAAGCAGCTCGTTCGGCACGCATCCGGCGTGGTGTCGCTGTTCGAGCCGCCGTTATCGCATTCCTCGCTCGAGCTGGTGTTGTGGTAGCCATCGCCGCATGTCTGCGCTGTGCAGTCGGGGTCGCAGGTGGCCGTCTCGCCGGGGGTTCCGGCGCCGTCACCGTCGCACGCTTCCTTGCCGTCCCACACGATGCCGTCGCCACAGCCGTGCCAGTATTGAAGCCAATGGAAGCGGTTGACGCTGGCCAGGTTTGAGACCACGGGGACCAGCGAGCCGACATTGCCGCCAGACGACACGTTGTGAATGTTGGCACCGACCGCTGAGTACAGCGTATCGTCGACAACGGACATCCCGCTGAATAGTCCGCCGGTTGCGAACGGGGTAGCGGTAGAGAGGTCGCCGCCCGCCGTGATGTCGTAGATCGAGAACGGAACGAAGGTGCCGTCGTCCGCAGCCGAGGCGTAGAACTTGCCGTTGAACTCCTTGAGGTCGAGGAAGAAACGACCCGATGCGAATGGCGTTGCAGCGCTGAAGTCACCGCCCGCGGTGATGTCGAAAATACCGTCAAGCAGTGAGCTGACCATGAGGTCGCCATTGGCACGCTCAAACGGGCGGACCGTCAGATTCGAGAAGCCAAAAGCGAACCCGCCGGTGGGGCTTCCGGCGATTGCTGAAAAGTCGCCACCGGCGGTGATGTCGATGACCTTCCCGTTTGTGCCGGCGAGTACTTTGGTTTCGGTGCAGTAAAGGCCGATGGTTTCGCCCAAGCCGGTCGCGAAGGGCGTCGCAGCCGAGACGTCCCCGCCAGCGGTGATGTCGATGATGTTGCCTGTCCGCGCCGCGGCCAGCAGCTTGTCGCCGAACCGGCAGATGCCTTGAACACCGGCGTCGGCGCCGGTCGCGGTTCCGATCCCGGTGGCAAAGCGGGGCACGCCCGACATGTTCACGGTGGCCGTGATGTTGACGAAGTTAGGAATCCTAGCTACCTGGCCCGGGCCTTGGCCCGCGTTCGGTAATGCTTCGGAAACGAAGAAGTCACCTGCTACTGGTTGTCCGCTAGCAGCCGACGCAGAGGCCAGCACAGCGAGGGTGGATAAAGCTACAGAACCCAATCGTCGAAAGCGCATATGAATAGTGTGGCATGAAACCCGCTTGGGGGGGTCGGGTCGCGGTTAAATTTCGACCGCAGCTAAGCTTGCGTGGTTGCAGTGGTTTCAGAGGTTCAGCAGCTGAGCCCACCGGGCGGTGGCGGAATGCCCGCCGATGCGCGCGCGTAATGAATGTTCGTGAGTCGTGCGGCAACACGCGTCCCAGCCTGGGTTCTGTGTCCGGTCCTGGTGACAGGGTGCGCGGGTGAGCAGGGGTCGCAAACGGCTCAGCAGCCGTCGACGGCCGTTGTGGTGGAGGCGCCTCCCGATACCGACGACGCCGCGCCGGCGCCTACGTCAGCGCCACCATCAGCCGTGGGGGGGGACGACCAGGACTACGCTTGCAACGACGACCCGACGAACGCCGATACTGCGGCGGCGCGAGCCGCGTTTTCCCAAGCCATCCGCGAGTACCGGCAAGGTGCCTACGACGGAGCGATTAAGCTGTTCTTCGACGCCTATCGGCAGGCGTGCAAACACCTGCTGCTGTTCAACATCGCCCAGGCTCAAATCAATAGCGGAGACAAGACCGCAGCGAAGCGCACACTCGAGGTGTTTTTGGAGCGTGAAGATCCGGAGGCGGCCGCCGTAGCGACCGCCCGTAAGCTGCTTGAGAAACTATGACCTCGGCTAGGGGACCGCAGTGACGAAACGGTTTCGGCAGCTGCGTTCGGCGATGTCGTAGATACAGATCTCGGTGTCGTCGAGTCGCAGGAACAGCGTCTTGTCGTCGGCGGATATGTTGATGTTCCGAGGTGTGAAGTCCAAGCCAAAGCGGTTCGCGCGCGCGGCATCCAAGTCGAGATCGAACACGTCGTTCTGCAGCACGTAGGCGTGCTTGGAGTCCGAACTCATGGTGAATTCATCGAGCTTTACGTCGGGGCCCTTGAGGTCGACAAACTGGCGCTTGGCGACGTCGAGCATCCGGGCGGTGTCGCCGCTGAGCGAGGAATCGACCACCAACACGTTGCCGTCCGGCGTGATCGCATAGCGCGGCAGGTTGTCGCCCACTTCGACGAAGTCGTACTTGAGCGTGGCGGTGTCGATCAGCATCAGGTGATACTGGGCGGTGTCGTCGTCCGGCATGATGCTCGGGTCGTCGAACAGCGCTTCTTCACCTTGCGTTCGGTCATAGAACGCTACCGCCAGTTTGCCGTCGTCGGCTCGCGCGACGGGCCCGAAGCCCGGTAGGTTCTTTCCGAAGCGTTCCTTGCCGGCGTCGAGATGGATCAAGCTGACCGGGTCCTTCGAACACTGTGTGGGCGCCATGTAGGCGCTGTTGCCGTCGGAGCTGACCACGAAGTCAGCCGCGCAATTCGGTACGTCGAACTCGGTCGTCTTGCCCGATTCAAGCTCGATAACGGTCATGTGAGTCATGACCGTTTCATCTTCCCAGACGTGAGACTCCGCGACGAGGGCGCGTTTCGAGTCCGGCAAGATCTCGACGTCAACGACGCCGCGTTCGAATCGGTACGAGCCCTTGGATGATCCGCTCGCCGCGTCGAATACGGTGACTTGATCGAGATCGGCTACGAGAACGTATGCATCGTTGACGGCGGATTCGATCCGCATTGCCTTGGTGGATGCGTCGTCAACCGCGGTCTCCCACAGCACTTTCGTAGCCGAGACGTCGACGGCGACGAGCCGGTCTCTCGCTGAGTCGCCGACGTAGACAATGGGTTGCTTTTTCGAGAAGGCAAGGCGGGACGGGTCCGAAACCGGCAGCGTCTCGATCTTGCCCGAGTTGACCCAGCCGACCGCTAGATCGTCGTCGCTGCGGAACAGTACATAGTTGCCGACGGGCGAAACAGCGATGTCGCCGATCCCGAGCTGGACGCCGCCGGGTTGATCGCCGACGCCCTTTTGATTCGGGTTGGCGCCGCCTTCTGCGCAGGCCAACAGTGCAACGATCACCGGTGCGGCGGCGAGGGTTGCCGCGGACCACATTCGATTTCCCATTTCGATACCTCCAAGCAAGTAGACGGAAGGTATTCAGCAAGCTGCATGCCACGAGTGGGCGCCCCGGCATCAGCTCATCCGGCCGCGTCGCGTGAACGATGGGTCACACGGCTTGTGGCGGCGGAGCGATAGGACACAGATGTCAGGGGGCGTCTAGGCACCCCGTGTTTCAGGGGTTTGACGGTCCCGCGCGCAGGACGATACACTGACGGCATGATTCGATTCGTGCGATTGACCGGCGGGGTCCTGCTAGCCGGAGCGCTGTTTTGGAGTGCTTGCACCGACAACGAGGCGCCCGATCCTGAAGGTGCCGGTGCATCGACGGGGGTTGGGGGCGCTACCGGTGGGTCCACCTCGGCATCGGGTGGTTCGGCGTCCTCTGCCGGCGGGTCCACGTCGGGGTCTGGTGGTTCGACTTCGTCGTCCGGCGGGTCTGCGTCGGGAGGGTCTGCGTCCGGCGGGTCTGCGTCGGGAGGGTCTGCGTCGGGTGGATCGTCCAGCGGTGGTTCTGCGGGCTCGACCGGGGGATCGGGCGGTTCGAGCGCTGGTTCAGGCGGTTCGGGTGGCTCGGCAACCGCGGGTTCCGGAGGCTCCGGTGGCGGAGCAGCCGGCTCCGGAGGATCAGCCTTCAATGGCCCGATGCCGGACTTCGGTCTCCAAGACAACAATGAGTCGTCGCCCCGATTCGGGGAGACCGTCTCTCCTCGGGATTATCTTCAGAAGGTTTCAGCCTGGTATTTTGCCCACGCCACGTGAACGTACTGCAGTAGCCAGTTTGGCTACCTCGATACGATGCAGCAGGAACTCGACGCGGCGGGGCTGGCGGTGCCGGTCCAGATCATTGCCGTGAACCAGGTCGGGCATGAGTCCGGCACGCCGATGTTCACGTCCAACCGGGATCTGCCGATGGTGCAGGAAACCGCGGCACTCGACGTCTGGGATCTTTGGAAGGTCACCTACCGTGACGTGGTCATCCTGGACGAGAACAACGAACGGCTCGACGCCTACAACCTGACTCAGAACAACCTGGCGGTGCAGGCCAACTACGACGCCCTCAAAGCGATGCTGGTCGCCGCGGCCACGCCATAGACAAGCGGTGCCAGCGACGCCGCGCTAGGGGCACGGATTCGGGCACACGCACTGCCCACCGAGGCACATGTCTGGGAGCGGACACTTGCCGCACTTGAGCGTGCCGCCGCAACCGTCGGAGGTAGGTCCGCATTCCCGGCCGAGCGCGTCGCAGGTCGTGGGCACGCATCCGCTGCTGCCGCACACGTTCTGGGTGCCGCCGCCACCGCACGTTTCCGGCAATGCGCACAACCCACAGTTGAGGCTGCCACCACAGCCGTCCGAGATGGTGCCGCAGTCCTTGTCCTCGGCGGCGCAGGTCGTGGGTGTGCACCCGCAGACATTGCCTGTGCCGCCGCCGCCGCAGGTTTCGGGCGATGAACACGAGCCGCAATTGAGGCTGCCGCCGCAGCCGTTCGAGATGGTGCCGCAGTCTTTCCCCTGAGCGGCGCAAGTGGTGGGCGTGCACCCGCAAACGTTGAGTGACCCACCTCCGCCGCATGTTTCAGGAGCGCTGCAGCCGCCGCAGTTCAACGTTCCGCCGCACCCGTTTGCGATGGTTCCGCAGTCCTTACCCTCGGCTGCGCAAGTAGTGGGCGCGCAGCCGCAGCGATTCGCGACGCCAGCGCCGCCGCAGGTCTTGGGCGATGAACAAGAGCCGCAGCTGATGTTGGAACCGCAGCCGTTCGAGATGCTGCCGCAGTCCTTGCCCTCTGCCGCGCAGGTGGTTGGTGTGCAGCCGCAGACGTTGTTGGTGCCGCCCGCACCGCAGGTGTTGTTGCCGGAGCAAGAGCCGCAGTTGATGGTGTCGCCGCAGCCATCGGGAATCGTGCCGCAGTCTTTGCCCTCGGCGGCGCAGGTGGTCGGGACGCACGGCGCTGTGCTGCATTGGTTCGCGGCGCCGCCTCCGCATATCAAGCCGCCTGAGCACGACCCGCAGGACACGGTGCCGCCGCAGCCGTCTGCGATGGCTCCACATTCAGCGCCCTCTGCCGCGCAGGTGGTGGGTGTGCATCCGCAGCGACCCGTAGCGCCGCCGCCCCCGCAGGTATTGGGCGCTGTGCACGAGCCGCAAACCAGCGTGTTTCCGCAGCCGTCATTCAGTTCGCCGCACTCGACGTTCTCGCTTTCGCAGGTCTTGGGCGTGCAACCGCAAGCGTTGTCTACGCCAGCCCCACCGCACGTTTCGGGTGCTGTGCAAGATCCGCAGTCCAGGATCGACGCGCATCCGTCGCTCACCTGCCCGCACTGGACGGCCAGCTCGCTGCAGGTGCGGGGTACACATGGAGTCGAGCCGCACCGGTTTGCACCGCTACCGCCACAAAACTCACCGTTATCACACGCCCCGCACTCGAGCGTGTTGCCACAGCCGTCAGCAACCGAGCCGCATTCGGCTCCCGTGTCGCTGCATGTCTTTGCCGCGCACGAGGAACTCCCAGCAGCGCCGCCGCCCGTTCCGCCGCTGCCGTCGGGTCCGCCGTCCGAGGTGGTGCCGCCCGTTCCGCCGACTGCGTCGGTGCCAGCATCGGGCGTGGCGCCTCCGGATAGCTCGTCCAGCGTCCCCAGCGAGCACGCGCCGCTAAGCAGCGCGGCGCCGACGGCGAAGACGGCGAGCAGCGCGCCCGGTCGTCCCATCACTTTGGCTCAAGGCAGGGGTTGGGCCCACAGTCCGGTTCGCAGGTGCCCGCGAGGCACTGCCACGTGCCTGGACAGGTGCCACAGCTTACCGAGCCACAACTGTTCGTGACGGAGCCGCACTCCCGGAAACCGCAAGTCGGCAGCGTGCAGCAGGAGTTTGATTTGCAGGTTTGACCCTTCGTGCACAGACCGCAATTGATCGTGCCACCGCAGCCATCGGAAATGCTTCCGCAGTTCTTGCCCGCGGCGGCGCAGGTGGTCGGTGTGCATCCGCAGACGTTGGAGGTGCCGCCGCCGCCGCATGTCTCCGGGGACGAACACGAGCCGCAGTTGATGTTCGAGCCGCAGCCGTTGGAGATGTTGCCGCAGTCCTTGCCCTGCGCGGAGCAGGTCGTGGCGTCGCAGCCACACACGTTGAACGCGCCGCCGCCGCCGCACGTCTCGGGCGCGCTGCAGCCGCCGCAGTTGAGCGTGCCTCCGCAGCCGTTGGGGATCGTGCCGCAGTCTTTGCCCTCGGCCGCGCACGTAGTCGGAGTGCATCCGCAGCGATTCGCGATGCCCGCGCCTCCGCATGTCTTAGGTGCCGAACACGAGCCGCAGCTGATGTTGGATCCGCAGCCATCCGAAATGCTGCCGCAGTCTTTGCCTTCGGCGGCACAGGTGGTGGGCGTGCACCCGCAGACGTTGTTGGTACCGCCGCCGCCGCACGAGTTGTTTCCGGAACACGAGCCGCAGTTCAGTGTGTCGCCGCAGCCGTCGGGGATGGAGCCGCAGTTCTTGCCTTCGGCGCAGGTGGTGGGTACGCACGGCGAGGTGCCGCACTTGTTGGGCGCGCCGCCGCCGCACGTCAGCCCGCCACTGCACGAACCGCACGAGACCGTGCCACCGCAGCCGTCGGAGATCGCACCGCACTCGGCTTCCTCTGCGGCGCAAGTGGTCGGAGTGCATCCGCAGCGCCCGGGGGAGCCGCCGCCACCGCACGTGTTGGGGTTGGAGCAGGAGCCGCATACGACCGTGCCTCCGCAGCCGTCGTCGAGCGAGCCGCACTCAGCGTTCTCGCTCTCGCACGTCTTGGGCGTGCAGCCGCATGCGTTCGGCACGCCCGCGCCGCCGCAGGTGTCGGGTGCGGAACAGCTGCCGCAATCCATGTCGGCGGCGCAGCCGTCGCTAACCGTTCCGCACTCGACGGCCAGTTCTTCACAGGTGCGCGGCTCGCACGGAGTGTCGCCGCACTTGTTGGCGCCAGCGCCGCCACAGAAGTCGCCTGGCGCGCAGTCTCCGCACGCGAGCGTGTTTCCGCAGCCATCGCTGATCGTGCCGCACTCGGCGCCGGCGTCCGCGCAGGTGCGGGGGGAGCAAGTGCCAGCATCTCCGGACTTGGTGCCTGCTGCGCCGTCGGCTTGGCTGCCCGAATCCATGCCGCCGGATCCGTTGCCGTCCGCGCCCGCATCCGCGCCTGACTCGCCGTTCGACAGGGTGTCAAGCGTTCCAAACGAGCAACCTCCCATGCTACCGAAGCCGGCAAGAGCGAAACAAAGGCCCACCCAGCGTAACGAGGTGCGTGTCATTCGTGTTGAGCATAGCCGACAGCGAAACCGTGGTCGATGTGGTCCGCACACCTACAGACGGACGTGATACCCCTGGTATCCGACACGCTCTGAGAATCCCGCGCGGAAAAAATTACGGGGAAAGGGGCCAAAATAGCCTCAAATGTTGGCGATGCGCCGCGAGCAGCCTGGCGACGCGTGTTGCAGGTCATGGGCACGTATGGTGGAGCGTCCGAAAGCCGCCGCACGTGGCGGAACCAGGCACGAAGGCGCCTGCAAGGGAGAAAACGCTAATCGCGCTCAGGGGGTGCCGCTCCAGCGAAACCAGAACGCCCGCTCGATCCGGGCACGGGTGGGCGTGCTAACGAAGCGGGGCGAAGCCCTTGCGCGCGGATCAGTGTCGCCGCGCGCCGGGAGGAGTCACCGAGCGCCTGCGAGCGTCGAGGAACAGGCGCAACGCGCCTCAAGAAAATTACTCACTTCGGCGAGTCGATTAGTTCATGTCGATGGCGTGGGCCTTGAGGTCGGCGAGCTCGATGATTTCGAGTGCGCGCTGATGGGTCGCCGTCAGCACGACAAGCGGTGCTTTGCCCGCCTGGTGCGCCTCCAGCCACCGCGCCGCACACAGGCACCAGCGGTCGCCCGCTTTCAGCCCTGGGAAGTTGAACTGAGGCACGGGTGTGCTCAGGTCGTTGCCACGAGCCTTGGAAAAGCGCAGAAACTCGGCGGTCAGCACGCAGCAGACGGTGTGGGAACCGGCGTCTTGGTCGTTGGTGTTGCAGCACCCGTCCCGAAAAAAGCCCGTCATGGGCGAGGTGGAGCATTCTGCCAGCTCGGAGCCGAGCACGTTGAGCGAGGGGTCTTTGTCGGGCACGGCCTGGCGCCTATCACGGTACCCGCGTCGCGCGAACCCTGGAGGTTCCGTAGACGATACTGACGGTTTTCAGGCCTCGAACTCGCTTCATCCGACAAAATAACGGACCGAATCCAAGTAAATCTAGGACGATCGGGTGAGATACGCGTCCAAGCCTTGTCAGGTAGCCGAATTCTTGCAATGCAAATTGTGCATGGCACTGAAGCGGCTGATGCGTTCGATGGCGCGAGCCATGAGCGAAGCTACAACCTTCATTGGGGGGGGATCCGACGCGGTCGCAACCGGGGGAGCTGAACTAAGTCTGCTAGTCGTGCGTTTGCGCCCCGCGTGGTCGGAATGCCGCGACTTGAAGACCGGGGACGTCGTGCTGCTCGAGGACATCGAAACCGCGTTCATTCCCGGCGAGGTGATCGGCGTGAGGGTGGCTTCGACCGGGGCGCGAGACGGCGTTAGGACGGTGCTCGGCTCGATAGACTCCCGAGACCGGTCGGCGGCGCTGATTCCGCTGACGCCCCATCGACTGGTGCCACGCGGCAGCTGGGATCCCCACGAGCAGTTCCGTGACTGGCAGCCGGAGAACCGCCCGCCCTGGATGGACGGGCTGATAAAGACCGGACCGCGTGGCGTATTTGAGTTCGATACGCTTGAGGTCGAGGCGGACCAGCCGGCGCATGAGCGCCATGAGCGACTTCGCGAACTCGGTGATTTGGACGGCGCAAGAGAGGTGCTTTTCGACCTGTTGGAGCGCGATCTGCGCGGTCTGAGCGCGTTTGCCGCTCTCGGACACCTCGCGTTCGATGCCGACGTGGATGTCGCTCATAGTTATTACTCTATGGGTATAGCCGTCGGGGAGCGTTCGCTCAGTACCGCACGAGGTTGTCTGTTGCCGTGGAAGTGGCCAAACAATCGTCCCTTTTTGCGCTGCCTCCACGGCGCCGCGTTGTGCTGCTGGCGAAAACTCGACTACCAGCGGGCACGCGAGCTGTGTCTGCGCTTGATCACGTTTAGTCCAGGCGACGACATCAGCGCTCCTGCCCTGCTCCAGGAGGTCGAGGCGGGACGTCCTTACGGCCCGGGATTCTAGGGTCGGCTGCCCTAGACGGTGGAGAATCCGAGGCGCCTCACATACAATGTCGGCGCTTTGATGAACCGGCTGCTGATCTCTCTCTCGCTTGCTGGCGCGTCGCTGTGCGCGTACGCGTGTTCCGGCGAGGAGACCTGCCAGGCGCTGCGTAACTGCCCCCAAGGGACGTCCGGATCCAGCGGAGGCGGGACGGCTGGCGAAGGCGGTATGGGCGGGTCGGGCGCCGTCGCCGCCTCGGGTGGTGGCGGCGGCAGCCCTGACGCCGGCAAGCCGTGTACCGAGGACGATGAGTGTGACGACAAGCTTTGGTGCAACGGCGTCGAGAAGTGTGTTGGCAAGCGGTGCCGTGCCGGTTCGCCTGCGCAATGCATGAACCCGGCCGCGGACCACTGCTCGGCGGATTGCACCGAGACCAGCAGCGGGCCGAAGTGCGTGGTGGGGCCGCTTGACTTCGACGGAGACCAGCAATTCGACGCGCTATGCCCCACCGATCCCGGGACCGACTGCAACGACCGCAATGACAAAGTGTTCGCAGGAGCTCAAGAAGGATGCGACGGTTACGACAGCGACTGCGACGGGTTGAGCGATTTGCAGGACGGCTGGTCGCTCGCGGGTGCGGTTCAGGACGTCGACAGCACGTCGACGTTAGCGCCGGTGTTTGTCGGGGTTC
>JAUIKB010000118.1 GCA_030430975.1 Polyangia bacterium | reverse complement strand
GTGGGGACCTGACTACCGCCGCAACCCGTCGCCGCGACGAGCACGAGCGCTGCTAGGAACCGGCTGGGCACTAAAATCCCCCTGGGCAGTTCTGGATGTTGGCCGGAGGCGCGCTGTTCATGCCGATGCCGCACCAGGGCGGAAACGTCGGTGGTAGTCCACCCGCGTAGGGCGACCCGCCATCCGGGAGCCAGTAGGGGTGGTTCATGAAGAACTCGTACAGCGGCGCCAGGCCTGATTCACCGTTCGGTCCTGACTGGAGCAACGGCGGAATATGCCCGCAGTTGTGAATACATTCTGTGAGGAAATGACCGCTGTTGGTGAGTCCGGTTTCGAGCTCGCGACTCAGTGTATCAAAGCTGAACAGGGGGTTGGCGGCATCGGGCAACGCGTCGGCGGGCCCACCCCATAGGACCAACGCGGGCATCTTGTGGGGCGAGCCGGTCCAGGGCCGAACCGTACCCGCGCCAACGCCACCGGACAGCACGATAGCGGACGACAGATACTGACCCCGCCCTTGCATCAGCTGTGAAGCAAACAGCGCGCCGGCGCTGACGCCGATGGTTCCTACGCAGGAGAAGTTCGTGGGGTATTGAGCGCTCACGCATGAAAGCATGTCGTCGAAAACGCGAAACTCCTCGTCCATGCGCGCCTGCGTTTGAGTCACGTCAAAGGGCCACGTCGTGTTCTGGCCGAACACCTCAGCGCCGGTCGCCTCCGGAATCACCGCGATGAAGCGCTGCTGATCCGCAATGGTCTGCAGCTGACCACCGAACAGGACGTCCTTGGCCTCGCCGGAGATCCAGTGCCACATGAAGACGATCGGAAACGTCTCGCCGGGGCAAGGGTTGCTCGGGACAACCACATACATTGCGCGGTTTCTTCCCGAGCTCGTTACCGCTGTTCTCTGCGGTGCTGGTACGAGCGCTGGGCATTGACCGCCCGAGTACGCCGGCGGTCCGGGCGGTAATTCACCGGCGGGCGGTTGATTGCATAGCGCCGCGCTGTTGATGGGTCCGCAGCCGTTCGGGTTGCCGCCCACGCCGCCCGCTGCCGTTCCGCCTGCTGGTGCGCCGCCCACAGGGCCTCCCCCGACTGCGCCGCCCGCGCCCGGGCCGGCCGTCCCCGCGGTGCCGCCCGCGCCCGCTTCGCCCTGAGCGCTACCCTGATCCCCAGAACACGCCGGCAACCCGACCAGCAGACCGAGCAGAAGCGGAGCGCGCCAGTTCACCTAGATGAGCCTGAGGGACCTCGCCAGCACGGGCAACGAGCCCGCGCGGGTTTGCGGTCGCGTTGTCGTGACACAGGAATCGTCCAGCTGGGGACGTGTCCTCACTCCTTGCGTGCGAGGTAGACGATGTCTTCACCGCGTACAGCGGTGGGGGTGGGTAGCAGCAGATGGGCTTCCTGTTCGGTGTGGATGATCACACCGTCGCCGCTGCCCAGCTTTTCGCCCGGCGCGAGTCTGTCGAAACTCTTGAACGGACCGGCCAGCTGGAAATCGTGGGTGGGTTTCACGACTCGTCCGAACAGTCGATAAGTCGCGCGTGTTTCGTCAGCGACGCCGTGGTCGGTCACGCCCAGCGCGCCGAGGAAATGGCACAAGATGCGATGGGCGATGTCCGCGGCGCCGGGGTCGGCGTGCTGGCCGCATTCGATCGACAGAGCTGGTTTGCCCGCCGCGACCAGGGCCCCGATGCTGACGTGCTCCATCAGCATGCCCGGGCCGTCCCACCCGTAGGTGATGTTGCAGCCGGTGCTCTGAGCGAGCTTGATGCCTTCGGGCGTGCCGTCACAGATGGCGAACGGGTCGGTCGGGCGGCTAGCCGAGTGCAGATCGATGAGTGCATCCACGTCGGTAACGACGGGGCGAATAGCGGCGGCTCGATGGTGTTCGTAGGTCCACGCGGCTTGCGCGAGGTCGTGAAGATATTCGTACGCGAATAGTCGGTTGATATCTACACCGCCACGCGAGAAGCGCTTGCCCTGCTCGGTGGCGAGCGGGTTGCCATGGATCAGCACGAGCGTGCCGCGCCGCATCCGTGAGGCGAAGTTCTCCGCGTCCGCGCGCACGCGTTCGATGGCCGCGAGCCCGCAGCGCTCATTGCCGTGCAGCGCGCCCATCACGGCGATGCGGGGCGGTTGAAAGGAGCCGTCGGGAGAAAGAAGCCAGACGGATTCGATGTTGGGGTGCGTCTTGAGTACTTCGGTCACGTGAATCAGGGGACTCGTTTCGAGTGGCTGCCCATGCCGGTTTCCTCGTCAAGCGCTGCGCGCGTCTTGTCGAACCAGCGACGGGCTTCTGTCGGGGTCGCTCCGATCGCGGTCAGACCGCACTTGCCGTACTGCGACACCGCTCCGAGCAGATGGAATATCACGCCGGTTTCCTTCCAGGGCAGGTAATGCAGATCGTGGACGGCCGCTATATCCAAGACGTCCTCCGGGAGCAGGCCGGCATAGCTGGACGACATGAGATTGTCCGACGACACGTAGTAGCGCGGCTCACCACGCGGCGTGAGGTACAGGCCGCGAGACGGATCGTACTCGCCGTTGTTGGTCAGCTTGAGCGTCATGATCGGATGCGTCGTGCCCGTCATTCGCATGTTGATCTCTATCGCGTGGCGCTCCCACACGCCCTTCTTGCGCTCGACCGTTACAAAGTCGACTGCGACACGGCCGACGACGCCTCGAGACAGCAGGATCTCCCCCACGCGCAGCGCGTCGTTTTGAATGTCGAGGCGGTACTTCTCGTCGGCCGGGAAGCTACAGCCGAGGTACGTCTGCCCGTCCTGTCCGCCCAGCATTTGGTCGTGCGTGCTCATCGCCTCCAGCTCGCCGCGCGGGTTGATGCGGAGTTGAGCGCTGGGGCTGCGCTTTTTCGGACCTTCAACGTAGGCCTCGACCACGCCTCCGATGCGCTCGATCGTCTTGCGAAAGCGTGGCCAAGATTCGTTGACTCCGGCGAAGTGCAGTTGGGTTTCCAGAGCTTCCGACAGGGCGCTCACCCGGGCCTTGTGTGAGCCCTTCTTGGGAGCGACGCGACGGAGTTCACCAGCGAGCCGTAGCACCGCATTGCCCTCGCCGCTAAAGCCCTCGTTCAACTTCACTAAGACGCGCCGCAGCTCAGGGTGAGCTTCCCAAAGCGACGCGAGGCTCTCCGCAACTTCTTGTTGGCTGTACAGATTTTCCACGCCCGGTGCCATCGGAATGCCGGCCTCGCGGAAAACCTCTCGCGAGCCGCTCTTCGTCCCGATTGGGAGCAGGTCAGGATCGACGCCATACAGCGGGATTCCCAACGCATTGGCAAGCCGGCGCTCCGCGTCGCTGACCGCGAACACCGTGAGGTGGGTGCGCTCGGGGTGGATCGCATGCCGAATGCGTTCCATGAGCCGAGGACGGTTGAGGATCTTCTGCGTCAACGGAATCGGTGTTGAGTCGTAAGTAGACAGAAGCGTGAGACGTTCGCGAGCGTGGGCCGTGGGGATACCGCCGATTAATGCCAGGTAGTAATCAACGACCGTAGGGTGCAGCGGCTGTGAGGTGACGTATACGAGGCGCGCACGGGGACGTCGCAGCATGCCCAGCGTGAACAGCATGCGCTCTTCGTAGTGGTTGATGCCCTCGATTTCTGACAGCTGAAATCCGTCGAGGGACAACGAAGGTACGACTACGACGTCGCGCGGTCCGGTTTCGATGTCCCGTAGCGACCACCACCGATCCAGCAAGGCCCGTTGCAGTGTTCGAAACTCGGTGCGTTCAGCGTCGGGATCGGTCGGCGGGCTGACCTGATACAGAAGGTGCCCGTAGCGCGCTCGCTCCGCAGCGGGCTGTGGGTTTTCTGTCGCTTTGCGGCGTTCAGCCGTCGCTGGGCCAAGGTCTTTGGGCAGCTGTCGCGCCAGTTCTGGCGCAAGCTCTTTGATGATCCGTTTGGTCGCGCGAGTGCCGAGGTTCGGGGTTGGCGGCAGGCAGTGACGCTCGTCGACGTCTTCTGGATTCGGGGCCGCTGCGGGAGGCTGAGCGGCGTCTGGCGGCGCAGTTTCGGGTTCCGACGTCTTGGCTGGTCGCTTGGCCTTCTTGGTCTTGCGCTTGGCGGCCGGCTTTTTCGTTTTGGCTTTCGCCCTGGCCCGTGGCTTTGAAGCCCGTGGCGACTTGGTCTCCGCCGCGGCCTTCTTGCGGCCGCCCCGCTTCGCTCGCGGCGCGCTCATGTGCGTACCTTCCGGTGCCTCGTCACAGTGCTCTTCACTGGGCACCGACCATACCACGGCTCCACGCGGCGCTTGCCCGCCGCTGCCCGGATCATTAGGTTCGCGGACATGCACTTCCAGGACATCGTGCTGGCGCTTCAACGGTTTTGGGCGGAACGCGGCTGCCTAATCGTTCAACCGTATAATTCAGAGGTCGGAGCCGGTACCTTCAATCCGGCAACGTTCTTACGCTCGATCGGTCCGGAACCATGGAACGCCGCGTACGTTGAACCTTCGCGCCGCCCGGCGGACGGCCGGTATGGCGACAATCCCAACCGACTCCAGCAGTTCACGCAGTTTCAGGTCGTTCTCAAGCCCAGCCCGCTCGACATCCAGGACGTGTACCTCGAATCCTTGGTGGCCCTCGGGACCGAACCGCTTCAACACGATGTCCGTTTCATCGAGGACGATTGGGAGAGCCCGACTCTCGGCGCGTGGGGTCTGGGGTGGCAGGTCTGGTTGGACGGGCTTGAGATCAGTCAGTTCACTTACTTCCAGCAAGCAGGTGGGATCGACTGTCATCCGGTCAGCGGCGAGCTGACCTACGGGCTGGAGCGCATCGCTATGTACCTGCAGAACGTCGACTCTGTTTACGAGCTCGATTACGCGCCGGGCATCAAGTACGGCGATGTGTGCAAACGCAATGAATGGGAGTGGTCGACCTACAACTTTGAAGAGGCCGATGTCGCCGCCCACATTGCGGCGTTCGATCACGCAGAAGCCGAAGTGAAGCGGTTGCTCGCGCGAAGCGAGGACCCGACCCAGAAGCTTGTCTTGCCCGCCTACGACTTCGTGATCAAAGCGTCCCACATGTTCAATGTGCTCGACGCGCGCGGGGCGATTTCTGTCACCGAACGCCAGCGCTACATCGGGCGTGTGCGCGGTATCGCGCGCGCTGTCGCTCAAGCGTACCTCGCTCAGCGTGAAGCGCTCGGGTTCCCCTTGCTGCGGGACGCCGAGCAAGCCGCCCAGTAGTCGAGCGCGAGTCTAGCCGCGGAGCCAGAACACGGTAAATGCGTCGCCGCCCTCTTCGCGCGAGGCCGGGCGCGACTTGGCGATGTACGCGACGTCGCCGAGATGTGCGCGCACCGCACTGCGTAGGGCGCCGGTGCCGTGTCCGTGCAGCACGTAGCCACCGCGCTCGCCACGGGAGAGCAGTCGGTCGGCGAACACCTCGACCGAACTGATCGCTTCGTCGACTCGGAGTCCGCGAAGGTCCACCGTGTTGTCGGCGCCGCGAATCGGCGGCTCGCCCAGCGGCTGCTCTCGTCTCGGCTTCGGCTTGCGCGCTTTCACTTCAGCGGGCGGCTTCTCAGTGACCTGTATGTCGTCGAGACCGACGGTTAGCTTCATCGCGCCGGCCTGCACCACGACACGGCGCTTGCGTGGCGCTTCGAGCACGACCGCCTTCACTCCAAGCTTGGTCAGGTAGACCTGCGCGCCCTTTGACGGCGGAGCGTCGACGGCCGCGGGACCCTTGCGAGTCGCCTGGTCGAGCTCGCCGCCAGCGCGGATCGGGTGGCCAGCGGCATCGATCAGCGATTCGGCCTCGCGCAGCGCGTCTGCCGCCTTGGGGGCGTCGGCGAGTAGGGCCGCGGCTTTGCGCAGCTGCTCACGTGACTTTCGGACTGCTGCGGTGAGCTGGAGCTGATCCCGGGCCAGCTCCGCCTCGGCGCGCTGCCGTACGTTCCGCTGCTGTTCTTCCAATTGCGCCTCGAGCGCTCGCACTCGCTGCTCGGACGCTTCGGCTTCTTTTCGGGCCTGCCGCGCGGCCTCGAGATTATGCGCCAGCGTTTCTAAAAGCTGCTGCCGCCGGCGACTCAGTTCGGGCAGAAGTGTGCGTGCCCTATCGATGATGGCGGCGTCGATCCCAAAGCGCGCTGCGACGTGGAGCGCAGACGACGGACCGGGCACACCCAGCTGCAACTCAAACGTCGGGGTGAGCGAATCGAAGTTGAACCCGACCGATGCGTTCTGCATTCGTGCAGATTCGTCGGCGAGTTCTTTGAGCGATTCGAAGTGAGTCGTCGTCCACACAGTTGCTCCGCGATCGAGCAACGCGCCGACCACTGCGCCGGCCAGCGCGCAGCCTTCTTCGGGGTCAGTGCCGGCCGCGACCTCGTCCAGCAGCACCAGCGCGCGATCCCCAGCTGCTTTGAGTATGCCGGCCAGGTTCGAAACGTGCGCGCTGAACGTCGATAGCGACATCGCGATCGATTGCTCGTCGCCGATGTCCGTGAGTACCGGATCGAACCACCCCAGCTTGGAGCCCGCCGCGACCGGAACAGGAATGCCCGCTCGACTCATGCAGCAAGCCAAGCCGAGAGCCTTCAGACAGACGGTTTTTCCGCCAGCGTTCGGCCCAGAGACCACCACGCCGTGGCCGCGCTGAAGGATGATGTCGTTCGGAACCACATCGATCCCCTGCGCGATGAGCAGCGGGTGACGCAGCGCCTTGAGCTCGATGGCGTGCGTGCCCTCTTCGAGTCGGGGTGTCAGCACGATCGAACGCGAACTCGCGGCCCAGCGCGACAACGAGTTCAGCACGTCCGCGGTAATGCAGGCGGCGTACGTTGCGCGCACCGGTTCGATCAGCGACTGCGCGAGCTCGGAGAGCTCCGCGAGCACCCGAGCCTCTTCGCGCGTCACGTCTGCTTGGGCGATACGTAGCTTGTTCGAAACGGGCGTGAGCTCACGGGGTTCGACGAACAGCGTCCCACCCGAAGCGCTGGAGGCGATGACGAGGCCGTCGATCGGGTCATGCGCGTCCGATCGCTGGGGCAACACGTAGCGTCCATCCCGCTCGGTGACGAACTGCCCGCTCAATGCGCCGCTGTGCTGACGCATCAAGCGGTTGGCGAGGCGCTGGACCTGCTGGCGATGGTCGCGCTCGGCTTGACGCGCTCGGCGCAGTGCGGAGCTGGCGGAGTCAGCGATTTCGCCGCTCTCGTCGATGCACTGCTCGATGCGGGTCACGAGCTGCTCGGAATCCCGCGGACTATCGATCGCGTCCGCGAGCTCTGGATGGCGGTCGCGGAACGAAGCCGCCGCGCGGCGCAGCGCCGTGCCGAGGCGCAACATACGCGTGAGCACGACGAACTCTTCGGCGTTGACGACGTCGGAGCGCTGAGTTCGGTCGAGCACCGCCGCCAGATCGTCGAAGCCGGTCAACGGCAGCGCGGCGTCCTGTTCGCGGAGTTCGATGCAGGCACGCAGCGCTGCGTCGTGGGAAGCGTCCGTGGGGTGCTCAGCGGGCTCCAGCGCGCGCAGTCGCGCGGCGCCGGGTGCCGACGACGCGAATCCGGCCAGGTGGTCCAAGAGCGCTTGCCACTGAAGATCGGCTTGGGTGCGGGGGGTCACGGGGTCTCGTTGCAGGCGCAGGCGCAGGGTCCGAATGTGGCGGGGCGCGGGATATGACACATTTACGCCGCCCGCGCACGAAGCGACCCGCGAATGGACAGCCCGTATTGACCGCTCCGGCTAGCGGCATCAACGTGCGGGCGTGACCGAAACGACGCCTTTCGATGCCAAGCGTGTGCGGTTTGGAATCGCCGTGACGACGGCGGTCAGCGGCGAGGGTGGATCCGCTCAGCGGATGCGCGAGCAGGCCGCCGAGTTCTGCCGCCGCCTGTCCGACGAAGAACTCGGATTCGTGCCTCAAGTGTCCGACGACTACCCGGCGCTGCTCGACGCGCTTCGCGCAGGTGAACTCGACGTGGCCTGGCTGCCGCCGGTTGTTGCGTTGCGCGCGACGAGCTTTGGCCACGCGCTCCCGATTGCGCTCCCAGTACGCGGAGGCGAGTGTGCATTCCACTCGGCGCTGTTCGCTAAACCCGATTCGCCGCTGGGCTCGCTCCGAGACCTCAAGGGCGCGCGCGTGGCGTGGGTAGACCGATTCAGCGCGTCCGGGTACCTCGTGATGCGGGCGGCGCTGCGTGCAGAAGCACTGAATGTGGACTCCGCGTTTTCCGACGAGATGTTCGCCGGGTCGCACGAAGCGGCAGTCGAAGCCGTGCTTTCGGGCAAGGCTGACGTGGGTGCGAGCTTCGCGCACTTCGACGCGGCCGGCGCTGTGACGAAAGCTGGCTGGGGAGGGCGCTCGGTCCGCATTATTCACTCCGTCGGGCCGATCCCGGGTGATGTCATCGCCGCATCGGTGCGAGTGCCGGTCGTCGAGATCCGTCGCGTTCAGAACCGACTCGTCAGCGGTATCGACGGGCTGTCCGACGCCGCATCCGCGCTGATGGGAGCGGAGCGGTTTGCCGAGGCCGAGGCCGCGCACCTGGCGCCCTTGGACGGCCTGCTGAATTTTCTTGAGGGGATGACGTTCAAGCGGCGGTCCGTGTTTCCGCCCAGCGGGTGAACTAGCCGGCGTGCGCGAGTTCGCGGCCCGCCGAGTGCTCGAACGCTAGGCGACCCATGAACGTGGTGACAGACACGTACGCGCTGGTCGTGTCGCGCCCCAACGATTCGGCCAACGCGGCGAGCTGCCGTTTCGAGCGCAACCCAGCGTGGTGGTCGACCGTGAGCACCAGCTGCCCAAAACCGGTGGCCTCGAGTCGGGCGAGTAGCCCGCGGCCGATCACCGAGCGGGCCGCTCGTGCGTCATCGTCCACTCGCGAGTTCGCCACGAACACCACGCGTGCCGTGCGCCAGCCTGCGCCCTGCAGCCGCGCGACCCGGCTGCCGACCTGGGTGACGAGCGAGCTGGGGTGGCCTTCGTAGTGCTGGGCGACGACCGCCATATCCCCGACGAGTTGAGAGCTGGGGCGGAGCCAACGCGGCCAGCTTGCGCCGAATTCGATCACGACCAGCGTTGCATCTCGGTTGTCACGTGCCATGGCGATTTTTTCCCTGCAATTGGCGCCAACGCGTGAAGGTCACGGGGAGCCTGCATCGGCATATGGGAGGGGTGCGATCCGGGCCAAGAAACCGGCTATGCTGTCCGCATGCGGCGGACGATCATCTGTTTTGCGAGCGGATTCGCGCTGGCGGCTGCGTGCGCGACGAGCGACGAAGACGATCTCAATCAACGGTTCCCAGGCTCAGGGGGGCTTGGCGGGTTCAGCGGAAGCGCTGGGCAGGCTGGGGCCGCGGGGTCGTCCGGTAGCGGAAGCGGTGCCGACGGGGGGACTGGAGCAGCCGGAGGCGCCCAAGGCGGTGGCGCAGCCGATGCCGGTTCGAGCGTAGGTGGCAACGCCGGTTCGAGTGGCAGCGCCGGGGTCGGCGGCGGTGCCGGTTCGGGTGGCAGCGGCGGAGTCGGCGGAGTCGGCGGCAGCCCAGGTGGCAGCGGCGGGAGCGGCGGGAGCGGTGGCTCTGGCTCAACGGTGCCCACTGTTGCGACGGTGTTACCGGCCGACCAAACTAAGGACGTTGCACCAGGGTCTACGGTTCAGGTCACGTTCACTGAGCCGATGCTCGCTTCGAGTCTAACGACCAACACGACCGACACCGTGTGCTCTGGTTCTGTTCAGGTTTCCAGCGACGGCTTTGCCACGTGTCTGCAGATGGCGTCGCTAAGCTTGAACAACGGCGACCGAACGGTGACCCTGCTGCCGGGCTCCGGGCTCGGCTCGATGGACAACTACGCGGTTCGCGTCACGACGTCGGCGGTCTCTCAGGCGAGCGTTGCGATGGCGTCGACGTTCGAGTCGTCGTTTCAGGTTCAGTATTACCATACAATTATGATTGATGGTGCGAACGATTTCACCACGGACGAGATGTTCAGTGCAAGCTCCACCGGATACACGGGCTACGTGGCCTGGGACGCGCAGTACGTCTACTTCGCGATGAAGGGCACTGATGTAGCGAGCAACTCTGCAGCGCGTTGGGTCGTGGCGTACTTTGGTGGCACGGCGGGGACGACTACCGGTCAGAGCTATTCGGCACAATCCCCGACCCTGCCTTTCAGCGCGCGCTACCACGTGCGCTGGAAAGCCGATAATTCGTACACCAACGCGCAACAGTGGCTCGCGGGCTCAAGCATGTGGACCGAGCTGGG
>JAUIKB010001149.1 GCA_030430975.1 Polyangia bacterium | reverse complement strand
GTACCGGTCAAACTCCACTGGACCATCCCAGTAGGCGCGTTTCTGTTCGGTGGCTTGCAGTTCGTTCCGGCCTTTTGGTTCGCGTTCTTCACCATCGTGCTGCTGCACGAGTTCGGGCATGCGTTCCTCGCGCGGGCGATGAACTTCCGAGTGCTGAGCGTTGAGGTAAACGGATTCGGTGGCCTTTGTCAGTGGTCGGGATCTGCGAACGGTCTTCAGCGCGCGGCGATAGCCTGGGGCGGCGTCCTAGCGCAGGCGATGCTGTTGATCGTTGCGGTCGCGTTGCTGCTGGTTCTTGGGCGGCCCACCACGAGCATGGGCTATCAGCTCTCAGACGCTTTCATTCGTACCAACCTGTGGCTGATCGCGCTGAATCTGCTGCCTATCCCACCGCTCGACGGTGCCACCGCCTGGAAGTTCTTTCCGGAACTCAAACGCAGCGGTTGGTCGGCGCTTGGGCTTCGTCGGCGGCGTCCGCGCGCCACGCCCTCTCGACCAGCGCGCCCGCGCCCGGCTCCCCGACCGGCCAAATCGAACGGCTCTCGCGACGGTCAGGACTCTCGCGACGGTCAGGACTATGGCGATGGTCGCCCCGCTCCCGAGCTCGCAAAGCTCTTCGAGAACATCGCCGAGGAAGCCCGCAAGGCGCGCCGCGGCGACTAGGCTCTGCGGCCCGTTTCCCTGGCGGCGAGGGTCGGTCGGCTACGGCTCAGTTAGCCAGGACGTCGATGTATCGCTTTGGATGGCTATCAAAGCGATACAGCCCCGCCTCACGAGCGAGTCGGAGCGCGTGTCTTAGTTCGTGCAGCGTCGGTCGACGCGCGATTTCTGGAAAGTCGCGCGCGCGGTATTCCGGTCGATACTGCGCCATGACGTTGATGTAGGTCGCCGTAGAGATTTCCCGTGCGAGAAAATCGAATACCCGTGCGCTTTCCTCCAAGAGGCTGGGCATCACGAGGTGGCGAACCAGCAGTCCGCTCGAGGCGAGTCCGGAACTGTCGAACTCCAGATCGCCGACCTGACGGTGCATCTCGCGGATGGCGGCTATGGCTACGTTGGGATAATCCTTGGCCTTCAAGTACCGGAGGGCGCCGCGGGCGGACAGCAGCTTGAGGTCCGGCATGTAGATGTCGACGAGTCCGTCGAGCGCTCGAAGTGACGCAAGCGAGTCGTATCCGCTCGTGTTGTAGACGAGCGGCAGCGTTAGGCCACGCTCGATGGCGATCGGCAGTGCCTCGAGTACTTGGGGTACGACGTGCTCCGGTGTTACTAGGTTGATATTATGGCAGCCCTGATGCTGCAGGTCGAGCATCGCCGCGGCGAGTTGTTCTGCGCTGAGTTCGCGGCCGGCGCCCGCCTGCGAGGTGTCGTGATTCTGGCAGAACACGCATTTTAGGTTGCAAAAAGCAAAGAAGATCGTTCCCGACCCTTGCTTGCCGCGTAGGCAGTTTTCCTCACCGAAGTGCGCGTACCAGGTGCTGACCCGGGACCAGCGGCCGGTCGCGCAGACCTTGGTTTCGCCGTTGAGCCGATCGATGCGGCAGTCGCGGGGGCACACCCTGCAGTCGCGGAGCGACTCGACGGCTTGACCTGCGCGTTGCCGGATTTCGGCGACGGAGCACTCGAGGTAGCGGGGGGAGGCCACGCCAACGAGTGTGGGCGATCCACATCAACCGTCAACTTTCGTTCGCGCTCCGGAGTGAAGTGAGTTTGACGATCGCTTCTGCGGACGTGCCGCTGAGGCGTGGATCGGCGTGGGTCCGAAGTTTGCACGGCTGAACGGGTTGCGCACGCTATCCAGGAGTGCACACGCTGTTCACGGTGCACACGCTATTCACGGGTGCAGGAGATTAGGAACATGATGCGGTCGGTCGGAATGTTGGTGACGAGTTCGTTGGCGGCGCTGACGGTTTATGGGTGTGG
>JAUIKB010000117.1 GCA_030430975.1 Polyangia bacterium | reverse complement strand
CGTCGCTGGCATGTTGGTGATTCTGGTTGCGGTCGCGCGTCAGCGCCGGCTCTCAAACCTCAAGGGTGAGTTCGTCGCCAACGTCACTCACGAGTTGAAGACGCCGCTTTCGCTGGTGCGCATGTTCTCGGAGCTGCTTCAGTCGGGTCGTGTCGATAGCGATGCGAAGCGCCAACAGTATCTGGGCATCATCGTCGACGAGACGGATCGGCTGAGTGCCTTGATCGACAATGTCCTCGACTTCGCGCGACTCGAACGTGGCAAGTCGGCCTACCGGCTTCAGCCTGGTCTCGCTGGAGAAGTTGTCGCGCGAGCGGTCGATGCCTGTATGCCTCGATTCGAACGTGAGCAAAAGGCACTGCTGGTCGATGTGGCGGCCGACTTACCGCGTTCCGAGCTGGACGAAGGAGCCGTCGAAATTGCGGTGATCAACCTGGTGGACAACGCGCTGAAATACGCGCCCGACGGCGAGGAAGTTAGCGTGACAGTGCGCCAAGAAAAGCGCTCCATCGTAGTGCGCGTAACCGATCAAGGGCCGGGAATCCCCATGGACGAGCGTAAGCGCGTCTTCGAGCGCTTTGTTCGTGGGCAAAGCGCTCAGGAGCGCAAGACTCGGGGTAGCGGTATTGGGCTTGCGCTGGTGAAGCAAATCGCCGAAGCCCATGGCGGCCGCGCGTGGATCGAGGCGCCGCCGAACGGCGGCGCGATCTTCGCGTTCTCGTTGGGGCGGTTGCTGGACGGTGAGACTTAACCGTCGACTTCGCCGTCGTCGTTCAGCGGTTGTTGTTTGAGGAGGTCCTCGTCGGACAGGTGTACGGGCGCCGGCCCGTCGCCTGATGCCGGAGCGGGCTTGTCGTCACCGCTCGGCTTCGTCTCGACTGGCGGCGGCGGCGGTGTGTTCTCAGCGGGCGGGTCGTCAGCTGAACTATCCCCGGACGAACCGTCCGACGAGCTGGCTTGAGTCTCGAGCTGCGGCAGCTTGATCGCGTCCAAGAGTGCGTCGTACTTCGCCTTGAACTTCGCGAACGCGTCGCGTTCCGACGGCGGCATGACGCGCATCGAATCCAGGTTGAGTTTTTCTGCATCGAAGAACTTGCCGTTCTTTTTGGCCGTGAAGTGCAGGTGGGGCCCAGTCGAGCGCCCGGTAGAACCGACGTAGCCGATCAGCTGCAACCGCGAGACTTTGTCGCCGACTTTTAGTCCCTTCGCAAACCTGGATAGATGCGCGTAGCCCGTCTCGATGCCGCCTGAATGGGAGATCTTGACGAGATTGCCGCTGGCGCCCGCGTTGCCGATAAACGCGATGGTTCCGTAGGACGATGCCCATACCTCGGCGCCCATCGGGGCGCCGAAGTCAGTGCCGTTATGAGGCATGACCTTCTTCAGGACGGGATGCATTCGCTTCGGATTGAAGGGTGAAGTGCGTGGGCCCTTTACCGGCTTACGCCACCCACCCGAATACGGCGCCCGGCCGCGGTGGTCGTAGTAGCCCTTGGAGCTGCCCTTCTTGTAATAGTAGACCCGCAGTGGTTCGCTGCCCGGGGCTTGATACTCGATAGCCTCGATGCCGGCGTAACGGGCGAACTCGCCAAGCACGGTGACTTCCTGCGCTATCAGTCGAAGCCGGGACCCTTTCTTCATTTCCTGAATGCTGATGTGCCCGTCGAGCGCCTTGTCGACGACTTCGGCCAGTCCTGACTCCAAACCGTATTTCTGTGCGGACTTGTCGAAGCTGCCGCCCTCGTAGGCCATGGCGCCCGTCGTGCGGGCTGCGGTTACCTTCAGGTCGAGCTTCTTGCCGACCAGCGAACCCGACTCGTTCTCTTTGGCCTGGTAGATCTCTTCCTTGGATACGATGTACTCGAAGCCTTTCACGGCCTTCGACTTGCGATCGATCACCGCGACGAATTTGTCGCTGCGGTTGCACTTGTTCAAATCGCGCAGGTCCTTGAGCGCGCCCAAGACGCGATACGCCTGGGACTTCTCAATGCCCGCATCTTGAATCGCTTTCAAGAACGGCTCGCGGCCGATCACGCCTTTGACGATCTTGCCACCGGAGCTATCCGAGACGCGCCAGGGGCCGGCGATCTTTTTTCGCTCCTTTTTCGCAACGGACGTCGCCGGGACCGGGCTGCCCGATGGGACCGGGCCCGAGGCGACCGGCGTTGGAGCGACTCGGATCTGCCCCCGCGGCGCGCACTGCACCAATACGGCGTTGATCGACGCAACCGCGGCAAGCCCGAAGATCGCTCCAAATATGGCGATCGCCCGCGGTGACAACTGCTTACCCACCCCCGGTACCAGCGGGGCGGCAGAGCTCGACTCGGGGACGGACCCGATGCGGTCGAGTTCGACATCACGGTGCGATGTCGCCGGAGGCTGGTCGGTCATCAGTTCGTCGAGGCCATCCTGCTTGGGTGGGGGCGCGGGGCGAGCTCGCCCCACCGACGCTGCCTTTTCGAGTAGCTGGTCCCGAAGCGCTGCGCCGCGGAGCAGTGGGCGCCGCACGGGGGGAATATCGTCGTCGCCCACCGTTTCGACGGCAGTTGTCGTCGTAGTCGCTGCGGGTGGAGACGGGGTCGGCGCTGGGAAGCTGCTTTGCTCCGCGACGAGTTGGGTCGCAGCTGGTGGCGCGGCGACGTTCAACGCTGAAGAGGGGTCCGCGCCGCTCGACTCCGGTTGTACCGGGTCGGCCAGCCCAAGGCGCAAGGAACCAGCGGGCGTGAAATCAAATGCCGGCCCCTCGTTCTCCGCCACGGCTTCGTTTTCGGCATCGGCGACGGTCTCCCCGTCCGCTGTTACCTCAAGTGCTAGCAGCTGACCGGTGGTGGCGCGGTGGGTTAGCTCACTGGTTGGGCCTTCGTCGAGCGGCTCCGGAACAGGGGCCGTCGGAAGGCCGTGTGAAATCGCCTCGGCCGCTGATTGCGTGAAATCTCCGCCGTCTGAAGACACCGGCCTGGGCGTAGCAGCCAGCGTCGGCGGAGACAACCTGGCCGTGAAGTGCGGAACAACTGCACAGTGTTAGCGGCAGGAAGCTTGGAGTCTGTGCAGTATTTGGCGACACTCACAGGAATGGACGAGCATCTAAAGCAACTCTTGCTGCTGGGCCGAGAGCATTACGAGAAGCGCGAGTACGAAAAGGCGGAATATCAGCTCCGCCAAGTTGCCGACAAGCTCGACCGCTTCGCCGACGTGCACAACATGCTCGGCGTCATCTATCACAGCAAGGGCCAGTTCCCTGAAGCTGAGCGCGCGTTCGAACGCGCGATCGAACTCAACGCGAACTACACCGAGGCGCAGCTCAACCTCATGGTTACCTACAACGATCTGGGTAAGTACGAGGATGCGCGCCGCGTCTACGCGACGATCCGTAGTCGTGAGAACCAAGAGCAGCCGAGCGCGGACGCTTTTGCTAAGGGCAAGATCGCCAACATGCACGCTGAGATCAGCCAGGCATACGCCGACGTTGGGATGCCGGACGAGGCAGTTCGCGAACTAGAGCGTGCGGTGCTCTTGTGTCCGGATTTTGCCGATCTGCGCACCCGGCTCGCGGTTTTGTATCGCGACCGAGGCGACGTGGACCGGGCGAGAATGCAGCTGAGCGCGGCGATTCATGCCAATCCTCGCTACCATCAGGCGCGTCTTGTGCTCGGCGTGCTGGAGCTGAGCGGCGGCGATACCGAGTCGGCGATGAAAGAGTTTCGAGCGGTGCTCGAGTCAGATCCGGACAACAAGAACGCTCAGATGTACCTGCGTATCGCCGAGGCGCGACCGGCGGGGGGCACGCAGCCGCCGCCGGCGTCCTAGGGCTACGCGACGATTTCAGCGGGCGCCATCCCCGTCACATCGGCGCTACTTCGGTCGTCGAAGTCGAACGCGCTGAAGTCGAGCTGTTCGGTGAGAATCTCGAGCGCGACGCTCGCCGAGTCGCTGACGGCGGGAGCTTTGCCCGTCAGTTCTTGAATCGAGGTTACGCCGAAGGTGCTGATACCGCACGGCACGATCAGTCGAAATAGATCGAGGTCGGTCGTCAGGTTCAATGCAAACCCGTGCATCGTCACCCAACGCGACACACGCACGCCGATCGCTCCGAGCTTCGCGGGTTCGACAGCGGCGCCTTCACCTGGCCACGAACTCAGGTGCTTTCGATCGACCCAGAGACCGATCATGCTATCCATTTTTCCACCGGATACTCCGAAGCGCAGGGCGAGCTGACGCATGGTCTCTGTCAGGTCGTTGACGTAGCGGCGGACGTCGCGACGGTTTTCCGGCAACGCTATGATCGGGTAGCAGACGAGTTGACCTGGCGCGTGGAGCGTCACGTCGCCGCCGCGCCCCGTTTCGACGAGCTGAACGCCACGCTGTTCAAGCGCTTGCGGTGGAAAGAGCACGTTGGCGCCGTGTGCGCCCCGCCCCAGGGTGATGACCGTGTCGTGCTCGAGCAGTAGCACCGTGTCGTCGATCTGGCCGAGATGGCGTGCTTCCAGCAGACGTTGCTGCAGCTCGTGGATCGGTTCGTACGGTTGGCGTCCCAGCCAAACACCGCGCAACCTGCGTTCCGTCATCGACGCGGGGCATCGGCCGGTCCGCACGCTGCGTCAACCGTCTATGCGAAGCGCTAGTCGGACGTCGCGTCTGGACTGAAACCGGCGTCGCCGTCGCAGGTGAGCCCGTCGATTGGTGTGTTGCCTGCGCTTGGCACGACGTGAACCAGCTCGGTGGCTAGCTCCACGCCGTAGCTGCCGGTTGGGATCTCGATGCGTGGTACCGATGTGGGCACGTCTGGCGTCACGTTGGTGAGCGTTCCGACCGACAGCGGATAGCCCGACGCGTTGCCGGAACCGAGATCGTCCAAACCGACGATCAAGCCGACGGTGCGTGTGCCGACCAGTCCGAGTTCCACCGTGGTGGCTGCGGCGCCGGATGTGCAGTCGACGGTAGTGAACCCGAAGACCGTTTCAGAGAACGGGAGTTCCGCCGCTACAGCGCGGACGCGCATGACACCCTGTCCGTCGCCTAGTGCGTCCAGCGCGGCGCCTGGATCGATCGACACGGTGAGACGGCGCACCGGGTCCACGGAAATTCTGACGTGGCGGCCGGCGCCGCGCGGCAGGTTGACTGCTTGCAGCGACGCTGACGTTATGCCGCTCGTCAGGTCGTATCCGCCGCTCCAAAACCCCGGCTCCCACATGCCGGCATCAGGCCGGTCATACAGGTGCACCTGCACGTAGACCGTCGTCGGTAGGCCGTCGATTTGTGGCAGGTCGACTGCCGTCGATAGGTCCAGCGTATCGGCCGAGCCAAGCTCCATCTCGTACAGGGCGGTGGAGGTAGCATCGCGCGTTGCAAAGACTCTGACTGAACCGGTCGCGCTGCCGTCGTATTCGGGGTTCGAGGCATCGAAGTCGACCGGAGTAGGCGACAGCCGCAGGCAAGCCGCGGCAAGGTTCGGGTCGGTCGGTGGTTCGCAAGGGGGCGGCGGGGTCGCATCCGCATCGCCTTCGGTGCTCGCGTCGGCTGCTCCGTCGAGCGACGAGCCGCTGCTGCCTGCCACGCCCGCGCTGGCACCCACGCTCGTGCCGCCCGTAGCGCCTGTGCCGACACCGCCGCTACCTCCGCCGCCGTCGGCGGCGTCCTGCTGATCGTCGCATGCCTGCGACGCCAGCAGGATGGCGGTCGCGAGCGGAAGCAAGTTCCGGCCGACTGCACGGCGCCGTGCGCGAATGCGGCTCACATTGGCTACCCCCCTCTGCACAAGACTAGCTATTCTGGAACAGGTTGCCCCGAATCGCGTTGTTCGTCGCGATACTCATCGATTCGCTCGGTGAACAGCGAGGCGATTTCGGGATCGAATTGGCTTCCAGCGCAGCGGGTGATCTCGTTCACGGTCACTTCATGGGGAAGAGCCTGACGATACGAGCGATCGCTCGTCATCGCGTCGTAGGTGTCGGCGACCGAGATGATGCGCGCGACCAGCGGGATATCCTGGGCCTCGAGGCCCATCGGATAGCCGCGACCGTCCCAGCGCTCGTGGTGCAGATGTACGCCGGGAATCACCGGTTTGAGGAAGCGAATTGGATCGAGGATGTCCTTGCCATAGCCGGGATGGCGCTTGAAGATCTCGTATTCATCCTTGGTGAGACGTCCGGGTTTGTTCAGGTTGATCACGCACCCGACCTTACCGATGTCGTGCATCAGGGCAGCCTGTTCGACAATCTCGATCTCGGCTTCGCTGAGCCCGATCCACTTTGCGAGTCTCACCGCGTAGCGTGCAACCCGCTCGGAGTGGCCTGCCGTGTATTTGTCCATCTTGTCGATGGTCCGCGCGAGGCTCTCGATCGTCTGTTGAAAGGTAGCCTGCAGGTCCTCGTATAGCCGCGCGTTCTCGATCGCCGCTGCGGCGCGCGAGACGACGATGCTCAGAAGCTTCCGCTGACCCTCTTCGAAGCGTTTTCCAGGCGTGAACGATAGAGCTGCGACCCACCCGAGCATTCGGTCCCTCGTCTGAAGAGGCACGGCGATGATGGAAACGACATTGCTGTCCGCGCCGTTTGCCATGAGCGCTGCGGCGCGTGCGCCGTGCTCGATGAAGGCGCCGCCGACGCACCGCTCAGACACCTTGTCGCCATGCAGTTTGCCCAGCTCTTTGACGTCGGTGAAAGCCTCCGCGGTGGCCTCGATGCGTGACACGAATTGACCCTCGCCGTCGTCGAGCCAACTAGCGACGTGGTCGGCACGAACTTCTTTCAATGAACTCGATATGACGGTGTTCAGTACTTCCTCTAGTGACAAACTCGCCGCGATTGCCTCGGACACCTTGTAGATCGAAAGCGCTTCTCGCAGCCTTAGGTTTTCGGCTTCAAGCCGGCGTTTCTCAAGACCGCGTTGGACGATGTGGATGATCTCGTCAACCTTGAACGGTTTGAGGATGTAGTCGTACGCGCCGCGTTTCATCGCGTCGATAGCGGTTTCGACCGTGCCAAACCCAGTCATCATGATGGTCAGCGTATCTGGGTGGGAATTGCTGATGTGGCGAAGCAACTCGAGTCCGCCCATGTTTGGCATCTTGAGATCGCTGATCACGATGTCGTACTGCGCCTGCCCCAGCTCGTTGAGCGCCTGCACGCCGTCCGACGCGGTACGGACGATGTAGCCCTCCATTCCTAGGAAGTCGGCAAGGATGTCGCGAATGAACTTCTCGTCGTCGACGACCAACACGCGCGCGCGCTCATCGGGCGCCGGAATCTCAGACACCCTGACCTCGCTCGTTGAGGAGGCCGCCGAGCGCCTTTTGCGCCGGTCGGGGGTCGTGTTGCTTCAAGAACTGGAGATTCACGCAGTTGACCAGCGCGTGCGCGACCAGTGCTCCGGCGAGCGATCCCGACGCTTGGAACACCGCACCGAAGGCCAATCCTACCGCCATCGTCCAGAGTATCCACGGGAGCCGGCTGCGGCCCTTGAGTTGGTGCGCGAGACCGAAGACGACTGCCTGTCCCACCAGGCCCAGCCAAGGCTGTAGAAGTCCCCGGAACAGCAACTCCTCGCCCAGCGAGCTTAGTACCGCGACCGCAACGATCGACCCGCCGCTGAGCTGTCGCGCGAGCGGGCGTAGATCCGAGTGAAGCTCACGAGCCCACTCGATCCGGCCCACCAGCAGCCTGCTGCTGACGATCACCGCCACTCCGAGGCCGAGTCCCATCCCGATCGAAACGGCGTGTCGGGACCAACCGAAGTCGAACCAAGGCGTCGGATGCAGCAGCGGACTCCCTCCGCGCCATACGTGCGCGACCGCGCCGCAGCAGACCGCAAGAGCCGCGTATGCAGCGACGACGAGACGAACACGCGCGGCCATTGAACGTTTGCGACTATGGCATGCCCGATCAACAGCCGCATCACCGTTTCCGTCCCGTCTTCGTTCCCGGCGCGCGCCAGATTGCGGTAGATTCGCGCCCGTGACCGATTCGGCCGACGCCCCCGACGTTCTGGAGCGCTTTCACGGGTCGTTGGATCTAGTCGACATCGTGGCGAAGCAGCTCGTGCGCAAGTTGGGCTCGCACTCCAGTCTGGATGAACTCGTGAGTTTCGGTCGTGAAGGCTTGCTCGATGCGGCCCGGCGGTTCGATGCAGAGCGCGGCGTGCCGTTTCGCGCATACGCCAACTACCGCGTCAAAGGCGCGATTATCGACGGCGTGCGTCGGCAATCGGCCTTGCCGCGGCGGGTCTACGAGCGGCTGCGCGCGGTCGAGGCCGCGACGCACGTAGCAGAGGGCGCGGCAGAAGACACCTTCGGGACGGCCAGTCGCGGCCGCGAGCAAGCGCAGGCCGCGTTGGGGCAGCACTTGGCTTCGGTTGCCACAGCTGTGGCGACCGGCCTGCTCACGCAAACCGCGCCAGGAGAGGACGGTGAGTTGACTGGAGTCGACCCGTCGCGGAGCCCCGAGGAGGCCACCGAGCAGGCGGAGTTGCTGAAGCTCGTGACGGATGCGCTCGCGACGTTGCCTGAGCAGGAAGCGCTGCTGGTGCGTCGACACTACTTCGAGGGCGAGCGGTTCGATAACGTCGCCGCCGAGCTGGGTCTGAGCAAGTCGTGGGCGAGCCGACTGCACACCCGGGCGATCGAGCGTCTCACTAAGCGCTTGCGCTCGGCGACGTAGATTCCTAGCAACTCGTTAACGTCGCGGGCGATAGGCGGCATGCGAGTATCTGAACGTACGCCTTCGATTCCTCCCCCGCCGGCGAGTGCCAGCGCGCCCAGTCGCGAGGCTCCCGCCGAACCATCGGGCTTTCAACGCGCCCTGGAGGGCCTTGGCGGCGAGATCGACCGCGGCGAGCGGGTCGTCCGACGCGCGTTGTCGGGTGCACAGCGGGGGGGACTTGCCGCGGGTGATCTGATCGCGCTGCAGGCAGGGATCTACCGCTACTCCGAGGCGGTAGATCTCGCTGGAAAGCTGGTGGATCGCGCCGGAAACGCCGTCAGGACCACGCTCAAGAGCGGCGGCTAACCGCTGGACCTACGCGATCGGCCGCCGTTGGGCTAGATTGCCGTTCGTGGCCGAACGGATCCTGATCGCAATGAGCGGCGGAGTGGACTCCTCCGTGGCTGCCGCTCGCCTGGTGCGCGCGGGTTATGAGGTCGTGGGCGTAACGCTGCATCTTTGGGATTACCCTGACGACGGATCCGTTGAGAGCCGCTGCTGTGCGCCTGAGGACGTCCACGACGCTGGTCGGGTTGCCGCTGCCCTCGGCATCCCGCACTACTCGTTCGATCGTCGAGAGCTTTTCAAACGTGAAGTGGTGGATCCGTTCGTAGCTGCGTACCTCGACGGCGAGACACCCTCGCCGTGTGTGCTGTGTAACCGCGGCGTCAAAGCCGCCGAACTCATTCACTTGGCCGATCGGCTCGGTGCGCAGCGAGTTGCCACCGGTCACTACGCGCGCCTGGTGCGCGAAGGCGGCAAGCAACGGCTCTATCGCGCCGTCGATCGGTCGAAAGACCAGAGCTACTTCTTGCATATGCTCGGGGCTGAGCGGCTCGGACGCCTGATGTTTCCGCTCGGTGACGCGACCAAGGGACAAGTTCGCGGGGAGGCTAGGGACCTCGATCTTCCCGGCGCGACGAAGGGCGAGAGTCAAGAGCTTTGCTTCGTACCGAGCGGTCGATATGACGCCTTCATCACCGAGCGCGCGGGCGCTAAGGTCCGGCCTGGGCCTATCGTGGACGGGCAGGGTCAAACCGTTGGAAGTCACGACGGTCTGCATGCCTTCACCATTGGGCAACGGAAGAATCTGGGCGTCGCGCTCGGCCGGAGGGCTTACGTCACCGAAATCGAGCCCGAAACCGCGACGGTTCGTTTGGGCGATGCGGATCAGCTCATGCGCGATAAGGTGCTCCTGGGCGACGTGGCGATCGACGACGACGTCGCGTTACCCTTGCGATGTGCGGTATCGGTCCGGTACCGCGGCAAAGCCTTTGATGCAGTGGTGGCCGACGCCGGCGAGGGGCGGGTGGAAGTACGATTTATCGATCCGGTCCGAGCGGCGGTTCCCGGCCAGTTCGCGGTGTTCTATCGCGGAGATCGCGTTCTGGGTGGTGGCGTGATCACGCAAGCATCGGCGTCGCATGCCAGCACTGTCGACGCCCAGCCGGAGGTCCGATGCTAGCACGCCTGCGCGGGCTGAATCGTACCGCCGTCGCCGGTGCGATCGTCACAGTACTTACGTGCGGCTGTTCCAGCCCTGAGGGTTCGGGCGAGGTGCGAAGCGACAAGCTGTTCGTCGATGAGTGCTGGGAC
>JAUIKB010000116.1 GCA_030430975.1 Polyangia bacterium | reverse complement strand
GCTTGTCGGTTTTGAACGAGATGCTCTTGACCATCGCCTGAACGATGTCGGTGAACGACTTCTCATAGCCGAGCTCGTCCTGGTAGCAGCTGATAGCCCATGCGTGGTGCGAGGCGACTGCGAACTTGAGCTCACCGGCGGCCTTCTCACCGTCTTGATCGACGAGATAGACGCCACGCGCGGCCATCACTGGCACGTCGCCGGCAGCCACGACGTTGATCGGGCTGATGGCCTTGTATTCCTTGTTCGGATCCGACTGCATGGCGGCCGCGATCGAGCCGCCAGCGTCCGTCGGCTTGCGGTAGACGTAGCATCGGATGGGGGCTTCGGTGCCGAGCGACAGGGTCAGCGTTTCGATATCGCCTTCTTTGCCGAGTTTGGGCGCGTCCTTCGAATGCGCTTTCAGCGACCAGACGCCGTCTGCGGCTTTGACGTCGTGGGTCGGCAATTCCCCGGTCAGCTCGCGGTCCATCAGCGCGCTGATGTCGACTTTGGGCTTGTCTTCGGTGGGTGGCGGATCGGCCGGCGGTTCGGGCGTTGCCGACGGCGTAGGGGCCGGTGCGGGCGTGGGCGCGCCGCCGCAACCTGTGACGACCAGACAGCTGACGAGTATCGATGCCGTGCGTATGACGTTCATAGCTTCGCCTAGCAGATTGGCCCGGCGACCGACAGGCTGCGCGTTCAAAGCAACTCGTCGAGTGGGATCGGAACCTTGTCGGGAGGACGGAATTTTCACGTCTTACCGTGGGTCGTGGGGTACACGGCGCGGTTTCCGTAGCACCCGGGCATGAGACACACCTTCTTACTTGGGAAAATGGGAACCGTCGCTGCTGCGGCTATCGGATGTGCCGTGTTTGCTGCGACACCTCCGGCTGAGGCACAGGAACTGCGGCTCGGCGGCGGGCTGTCCGTGCCTGTCGGGCCCGACACGTTCACGGATCTGTACAACCTCGGATGGCACGGGGGACTTGAGTTCGGCGATTCGTTTGGACGCCTGAGGCGCGGCCACGCCGCCCTGATGGTGACCCACCATCGCTTCGCCGTGGACTCCGAGAAGTACTTTACTGGGCTGCCGCCGGGCGCGGTTGAGATCGACGGCGGGACCTACGCGCACACCGAGATGTTGCTGCAGTTTCGGTACGACCTGATGACCAAAGAGGTTCGGCCGTACCTGCTGGGGGGAGTCGGGGCAGCGCATATCGATATCACCGACGTGACGCTGACGGCTGTTCAAGGGTCCTTTAATGGTGACAAGACGCGCAGCGCGTCCTTCGAGTCGGAAATGCACGGCGCATTCACGCTCGGTGTAGGCGCTCAGTACGCCGTGTCGCCAGCGTTCGGTCTGTTCGGACAGGTCCGAATCGCTGTCGCCACTACCGACGAGATGACGGTACTGCTGCCGGTCACGCTGGGCGTGAAGTTCCTGTAACGGACGGGGCGCGTTCAGCGCCCCGCTCGGAGCTACTGCTTGGCGCCGAGCAACTCGTAGCTCGAGCTGGGATCGTAGCCGCGCACCATCACGTGCACCGGCGCCGGCGCGGTGAGCTCGATTTCGCACACCTCGTTCGATCCCCATCGGTACGGCCGACAGTCGTAGCTGGTCGCGGTTGGCGCATCGCCAATGCGGACGTACAGGTCAGCATCGCCGTCGCCCGTGATGGCGAAGCGGTACTTGCCGGCTTCGAGCTTGGGCGTTTCGAAGCGCGCCTCTTCATTCCGAGCAACCGCGCCGCCTTCTGAAAGACCGGACCACACGACCGGATCGGTGTCGTCACCGGGCCAGCCGGGGAAGAACTCGTTGTCCTGCTCGCCGGTAACGATAATCACCTGCGAGCTGTCGACCTTCTTGAAGATCTGCTCGTAGGTCTGGGGATCATCGTAGCTCATCAGGCCGCGGACGAGCGCGGTAGTGGCGGCGCTCATCGACCGGAAGAACGACGGCAGCGCGTTGCTCAGCAGGTCCACGTCGTCATCGTCGTTGACGGCGGCGTGAGCCTTGTCGAGCGCGTCGTCGACATATGCATACGTGTCGCAGCCGTTCATGAACACCATGGCATACTGTCCGGTCGCCCATTTGCCCTTGCTGGCCAGCGCGCGGATGTTCGAACCCAAGCCGGCATGTCCGTTGTACGCGATGAGATCGGCGGTTTCGGTCAGGCCTGCGTAGCGGTCGTTGAACGTCTGACCGGCCGTACGCACATTGTCGACCAAGAGCGCCACGATCTCAACGGACTTGCCGTCCGGCAGAGCGACGCTGAATGTTACGTCGGGGTGGTCGACGCCTGGGACGTTCGGCACATCCGCCGGCAACGTCGTGACGCCTTCGTCTTTGAACTCGCTCTTCATCGTCGAGACGAAGTTGTTGTAGGCGCTGATGCCCGCGTCTGTGTTGCTTGTCTTGCCGTCCTCGTATTTGCCGAACACGGCGACGACCTCGAGTTTGTCGTCCTCCCAAACCTTGTGATACTCGGGGTATTTACCCGTGGTATTTACTTCGCTCACCGTCACGGTGGCGTTTAGCTTGACGACGTCCTCGTCCTTGATCGAGCAGCGCGAGCGATCCGGGCGGTAGTAGTACCACATGCTACCCGTGTCGACGTCGTGCGCGCCCCAGTCGACGCAATCATGCTTGTACGCTTCCGTGAACGCCTGTTTGCCTTTGTACGAACCGTCACGCGGCAGCATCAGCGTGTAGTTCGTCGGGACGTCGTTTCGGCGACCCCATGCAACCGGCAGTCGCGCTTTGTAAGTCACCAGGTAGCCGTCGCCGTCAGCGGTCCTCTCGACGTCGCTGAGCACGAGCTGATCCAGTCGCCCAACGGCGCGGTCGCCGTTGAGCTGACCGATGGTGTAAAGCATCTGGTCTTCGATCTTTTTCTCCAGGCCCCAGCTGGAATCTACCCAGACGCTGCCCTCAAACTCAAAGTCGACGATGACGGCCTCGACGCTGGAGTCGTCCTTGCCGAACTCCGTCTTTACCAAGTCGGAATCCGGGACTTCGAGCGTCTCACCGCCTGGTCCCGCGGCGGGGTCCGCGACGTCTGCCGCGCAGCCAGCGATGGCAAAGGATGCGATGAAGGAGCTGAGAATGAGTTGATTACGCATGGGGCCGGTTCCTTTCCTGCCTCGGCACCGGGTGGTGCGAAAAGCCTGCCGCTGAGGGTAATGGTGTCGTTCAATGTATCCCGTTATCCTACATTGGCGACACGGAACCGACCGCCGCGTAGGTCGATACAGCGAGAACGGAACGTTTCAGCACCAGTCGCCGACGGGGGATCGTGCGTCGAGGCGAGAGGCATCCGTGAGCTGAGCGCGTCTTTAGGCGGCGCGACCGCGAGCGCCTGACCAGGGACCGAGGACGCCATCAGGCCCGTTTGCCCTGCGACAAACGCGGAGACGCCGCCGCGGAGAAACGCGACGGCGCCGAACTGGCTGGCCGGCTAACCGAGCTAGCTGGTGCCGATCGCCTTCTTGACGCGCTGCTTGAGCGAGATCTTTTTGGGCTTGGCGGCCTCTGACTTCGGAATGCTGACGGTCAGCACGCCGCCGTCGAGGTCGGCATCGACGTTCTCGAGGTCGGTGCCGTCGGGAAGGTTGAATGAGCGGCTAAACGAGCCGTAACTTCGCTCTACGCTGTGGTAGCGCTCGCCCTCCGACTCAGACTGGGTTTCGCGCTTGCCCGTGACGGTCAATCGATTGCCCGTGAGGGTGACGTCGACGTCCTGCTCGCGGACGCCGGGGAGGTCCGCTGTGATTTCAAAAGCGTCCTTACGCTCCTTGATATCGAAAGCTGGATTCATCATGCCTGAAACGCCGGGCTCGCCGCCCCACCAAGGCGCGAGTGAGCCGTCAAGCATTTCGGTCATGAGTCGAAACGGGTCAGTGGTGGCTAACTGTTGGCGATGTGGTTTGTGTGTGCTGTGTTTCTTTACAGATAACATATGTTCCTTTCGCTATGGTTGATGAGTGCGGCAAGCTGGGTATCTGTGGGCCAGCAATGCCGCGGTTGACATGAGTGCCAGCTAATACCCGGATAAGGGGCAAGGCCTATGCCAGGCTGGCTAATTCGCCCGAATCGGGCCTCCCGGCGTGGCAAATGGCGACGAAATGGTGGCGTTTCGCCACACCATGTGGAAAATTGACCCAGCAGCCGTCGGCTGTTAGGCACAGCTCGCTGTGCCAGTTCTAGAGGGTTGCATTAACGGGTCAACAACGGTGCCGGATCTACCCGCTGGGTGATGCGTCGACCAGTCCCGTGTATTCAAGTCAACGTGGACGAAAGTCTCTGGCGGTTTGCCCCAGCGCTGCGTCGACGGGTACGTCGCACGGACAGTGGGGGCGTTCGATGGAGGGTGCGGACCGTAACCGGTCGCTTAGAACGTTAGCCGTGCGGATGCCGCGGTCGGCGAGACCCTCAGCGAAACACTGCCGCTACCGCTGGTAGCGAGCAAGAATACGCCCACGCCAGCGCTGAGTACGGCCGCCCCAATGCCTATGTTGGTGAGCAGCTGGAAGTCCTTGCCGCGGTTCAGGTGCGCTTCGTCCGTGCGTCCCGAGGCGACGAACTCGTCGCGTTCGTCCAGGGCGGTCAGGCCGGTGTAGATGCTAGCTCCGGTGAACAGTCCGGCGCCGCCCAGCGCGACCCACGCCCACGGCGAGATGTTTCCTTTGGCGGCGTCGGGCTCCACGCTGCCGGCCGCTGGCGAGCGAGATGCGGGCAGTGCGTCGGGAGTAGGTTGTTCCTGTGTGGCGAGCTTTGCTCCGTCGAACGGGACTTCCAGGGTGATCGAGTCGCCGCCGGATAGCTCACGGACAACCGTCTTGGTCTCGCCTTTCGAATCGGTAAGCGTAAACGTGTGGGACCCAACCGGCAGATGGATCCGCGCCGGCAGGGACAGTCCGGCGTGATGTGCGACGGTCACGGTGCCGCCGACGGGTCGTTTGATCCACACGAACGCCAGCTGTTGCTTGAGGGTTGCTAAGCGCGCGTTCGCGGAGTCTTCACGTCCGGCCTCCAGGCCGCCGAGCGTCAGGGCGCGCTCGTACGCGTCCGCCGCGCGCGCGAGCTTACCGGCCTTGTCCCAGGCGAGGCCCGCGTTGAACGCCACCGAACCGATCGGCGCGAGGCGCACCGCTTGCTCGAAGCGCTTCGCGGCTTCTTCGTACCGTTCCTCTTGAAACAGCGCGCGCGCCTGCTCGTCCGCCGCGGCCGCCTGCTGCTGAGCGGTTTCGCCTTGCGCGGCTGATAGGGGCGCGATGAGCACAAGGGCCAGCACAAGTGCGGTGCGGATTCGAAGCATTGGGTTGCAGCGTAGCAGGCGCAAAGCGATGTGCGGCCAGCCTACTTCTTGACCCAGCCTACTTCTTGAAGGGGGACGGAGCGAGACCGCCTTTGGGGACGGTGCCGGTGCGACCCGATCGCTTCTTGGTGGTGCTGCGAGGCGCCGGGGTGCGCCGCACGGCGGTTGTGGGTGCGGCGGTCGGTTCGGCGGCTAGGTCGACCGACGGTGCAGCGATCGAGGGCGCGGAGCTGGCGACGGCGTTTGGGTGCGATGTGGTGCGAGCTGCGGTTGCGGCGCTCGCGCTGGGCGCTGGCGTTGCATCTGTCGCCGTGGCGTCGGTCGGAGCCGTGCGGGTGGTGACAGCAATCGCGGCTAGACCGACGAGCGTGAGGGCCGCTGCGCCGAGCCATAGCGGGCGACGGGAGCGTTTTGGTCCGGTGGATGCTTCCCAGACCGCATCCGCGGGCGGTGGGTCGGCCGGATCCGCGGCGGCGCGCACCAGGGTTTGAGCGTCTTCCGCCTCGGGAGACGCCACCGCGACGCTGGATGACGAGGTGTGAGGTTCGGACGCCAGTTCAATCGCCGCTTGCGAGACGTTCAGCATCCGCCGGCGCAGGCTCCGTACCCGGGTTACCTGCTCGGTGCGCTGCTCGAGGCGTGAGCTGGTCAGCTCGGTAACGTAGGCTGCGACATCGTTCATTTCCGCGACGCCGCCAATGGTTTGCCAAGCCTCTCGGAGCTGTTTCGCGAGCTGTGCGGCCGTCGGCGTCCGCCTGTCGAGATCTTTGCTCAGGGCGTTGGCGATCACATCGTCGAGCTGCTGCGGAATATCTGGACGCGCATCGGTTAGTCGCGGAGGTGTTTCGTTGAGTAGCTTGAGTAGCCCGCGCACGTCGTCTTGTTTGCCGAACAGCCGCTTGCCGGCGAGCACCTCCCACGCGACCACGCCGGCCGCCCAGACGTCCGCGCGCCGGTCGAGGGGATCGCCCAGCGCTTGCTCCGGCGACATGTACGCGATCTTGCCCTTCAGGATTCCTGTGGCCGTGCGCTCACCACCGCGCGCCTTGGCAATGCCAAAGTCGGTCAGCCGAGCCATGCCGTCGGTGCCGACCAAGATGTTCTGCGGCGAGTAGTCTCGATGCACGAGCTGAAGGGGCTGACCGTCGTCGTCTTTCAGTTCGTGCGCCGCGTGCAGGCCCGCGAGCGAGTCGAGCAGAATGCGGCCGGCGATAGGCAAGGGAACCTGCTCGCCGCGCTGTCGCGCCATCCGCAACAGTCCGGCCAGCGTGTCGCCCTGGACGTACTCGAGCGCGATGAACATGCCCTCGCGGTCGTCGCCCACCTCGACGACCTGCACGACGTTGGGGTGACGGATGCGGGCGGCGAGGGTCGCCTCCGCGAGCAAGTGGGTCGCCCAGTCGGGATCCCCGCGCAGATGCGCGTGCATCAACTTGATCGCGACGTCTCGATGCACTCCGCCCAGCATCTCTTGGCGCGCCAGGTAGACCGTCGCCATGCCGCCGTTGCCGATTGGCAAGAGCAGTTCGTATCGTCCGATGCGCTCGGGGAACGATGCGGGATCGAGCGACGCCACGCATCACCATACGTTGAGCATCGGGTCGCCGCCAAACGGAGGATGCGCGCTGAGTTTAGCCTGCAGACAAAAGGCAGCACCGCCCGTCTAGGTCGCGCTGAACTGCGGGATAATCCTGTGGCACGCTACGTGCTGTTACGTAGAGCCAGCACGGTATTTCACCGCGCTGCTAAGGAAAGCTTCATGAACTACCGATTCTCTACGCTCCTACTCATTCCACTCTCGATAGCGGCTTGCTCCGACGATGGCGGTGACGCCGGCGCAGGCGGTGCGGGGGCCGGAGGCTCTACTGCAGTGGGCGGCGCGGGTGGTGCGGGCGGTACGGCAACCGGGGGCGGCTCGGGAACCGGCGGTGGCAGCGCCGGTTCCAGCGGGATCGGTGGTGCTGGAGGCGGTGCTGGAGGTGGTGCTGGAGGTGGTGCTGGAGGTGGCGCCGCAGGTAACGGTGGCGCGGCGGGCAGCGGGAGCGGCGGCACCGCCCGATGTCGAGACTTCGGGCCCGTGCGGGCGTTTCCGGGTGCGGTTGGGTTCGGTGCCGAAACGCCGGGTGGACGCGGCGGCCAGGTCATCTACGTCGACAACCTCAATGACGATGGGCCCGGCTCGTTACGCGCCGCGGTCGCGACGAAGGGACCCCGCATCGTGGTGTTTTCCGTCGGAGGTACGATCACGCTGCAGAGCACATTGCGGATCCAGGAGCCGTTCATCACGATCGCTGGCCAAAGCG
This sequence comes from Polyangia bacterium, assembly GCA_030430975.1. Lineage (GTDB taxonomy): Bacteria > Myxococcota_A > Polyangia > Polyangiales > Polyangiaceae > JAUIKB01. The sequence goes on along the minus strand of JAUIKB010000116.1, from coordinate 2,696 downwards.
CGCCGGGCGGTGGGATAGCGCTGCGCACCGACGCGAGCGTGACGTCACCGGCGATCATCAGCAGCGCAAACGACGTGGTGATTCAACATTTGCGTGTACGACCCGGCCCTTCGACGGAGCTGTCGAACTCGGTCGATGCGATCACCGTTACCGGAGGCAAACGCATCATGCTGGCCAACAACAGCTTTAGCTGGGCCACGGATGAGAACGTCAACCTTTGGTACGACGCGTCGGACGTCACGCTCCAGGACAACATCATTTCCGAAGGCCTTTTCCGGTCGACGCATACGTACGGCACCGGCACGCCGCATTCGAAGGGCTTCATCGCCGGCCCAGACAACGCGCGGATGTCACTCGTACGGAACCTGTTTGCGTCCAACGACGATCGCAACCCACTCATTGGAAGCAACACCTCTTACGAGATCGTCAACAATGTGATCTACAACGGTTGGCAGGTCGGCACATCCCTGGCGCTGCGCGCCAACACACAGGCCAACTTGGTCGGCAACGTTTACTTACCGGGTCCGAACTACCGCCCGTCTCGCTACCAAGTGATCGTTGCCGGAGCCGACGGAGGACCGCTCATCGATCAGTCGGTTTATGCTCATGACAACATAAGCCCTCGCTCCGATCCCAACGATGACTGGGCTGTGATGGGCTGGGGCGGGGTCCACAACGGTGGCGACTACAACGGCTCACCGCTGCCGGCTTCGGTACGTTCGATGACGGCGTTTCAGATGAGCTCAGCGCCGGTGATAGCAACGCCTTCCGCGCAGTTGGTCCAGGCCTTGCTACCGACCGTCGGCGCGTCGCTGCCGGTGCGCGACGCTGTGGATACGCGCATCGTCGGCGATGTCCAAAACGGTACGGGTGCTATGGTTGACCACCCGGACGAGGTCGGAGGGTGGCCGGATCTGGCCGCCGGAACCGCGCCCGTCGACACCGACAAAGACGGCCTTCCGGATGACTGGGAAACCGCGCGCGGACTCGATCCGTCGGACGCGGCGGACGCAAACGCGGACCGCGATGGGGACGGCTACGCCAACATCGAAGAGTACCTAGCTTGTCGCTGACGCGCGGACTGGGCGCACGGAACGCGTTCTCGACCGAAACGGTTCTCCTGCTCGGCGTGCTGTTTGCCGTTCCTATCGCCTGCGGCGAAGACGACTCACCCGCGGGCGCAGGTGCGGCCGGTTCGCCGAGTGTCGGCGGCTCAAGCAGCGCCGGATCGTCGAGCGGCGGAACCGTGTCCGGAGGAACGGCTGGCACGACGTCGGCGTCAGGCGGCTCGTCGACCGCGGGATCGGCAGGCGCTGGCGGGAGCACCAGCGTTGGCGGCGCTGGCGTGGGCGGTGGTGCCGGCATAGCGGGTAGCGCGGGTTCTGGCGGCAGCGCCGGCAAGCCCAATCCGAACGTTCAGCTGATACGCGAGATCACGTTTGAGCAGCCATCCGGGACAAACGGTTGGAGTGACTCGCCGGAGGTTGTCTTCAACTGGCAGCAGCACGCAACCGGTCGCGACCGAGTCCCCGACGCGTTCGTGCGCATGGCGGGGGGCATCAACCTGCCTGACGTGAACAGCGACGTCGTGTATCGCGGGAAAAAATCCGTGCTGTTCACGATGAAAAACTACAACGGGTCAACCTGGCGCACCGACGTGGAAATGGTTGGCGACGTGAACGCTTCGCCTCCGCTGAGTCGATTGTTCCCCCAGAGAGAAACCCACGTCGTGGGTTTCGCGATGCGCGTCGAGCATCCGACCTACCCCGGCGGGGGATTCCAATTGATGCACCAGTACCATAACGGGAATCCGCCCAAGGCTGGCTACGGCATCACCAATAATCCCGCAGTAGCGCTGATGAGGAAGAACGACACTGATTTACAGGTCGTGATTCGTGACAACCGCCCAAACGGGGAACGGCTACAGGAATTCGTCGATCTACCCGGCGCCGTGCGTGCTGGTCAGTGGGTGCGCTGGGTGTTTAAGACTCATTTTTCCAACTTCGACGACGGTCAGAACGGATTCATTGAAGTCTACTCAGCGGTGGGCACGGACCCGCTCAAACTACACTTCCGGGTGGATAATCGCTCCATAGGCTACGTTTACGAAAACCCAGCGCACAACTACGAGGCCGTCATTTTCGATCTGTACGGCTCGCCACTCCAGCCTGAGGGAAAGGTCTACATGGACGAGATCCGCGCTGCTAAGGGCGATCTCGATGCGTCGGTGGTCGATCCGATCAGTTGGAGCAGCTACCAGCATCCGCTGAACCAGCCATATGATGCTGATCTGACGCGCTAGCTCGCCGACCTCTGGGCCGCGGCCTGCAGACAAAAGGCAGCAGAGGCAATCTCGACCGCCCGCTTGCCGCTCGCCGACGGCTAGGAGTCGGTGGCACGCTTCCTGCTATTCTGAAGAGAATGTCGAACTCGCTGCGTATCCGAAGATCACGCATCTCTTCTCTATCGCTCACCGCGAGTCTGGCGTTGCTCGTCGCCATGCCGCTGGCGTGTGGGGACGATGCGGGATCGTCGAACGGTAGTGGCGCGGCGGGGTCTGGTGGCGTGGCGAGTGGAGGTTCCGCTGGCGCGGGTTCGAGTGGTGGAGGCGGCACGATGGGTGGCAGCTCCTCGGTAGGTGGCACTGCCGACAGCAGCGCTGGCTCGGGCGGGTCAGGCGGATCGGCGGGGTCAGG
>JAUIKB010000115.1 GCA_030430975.1 Polyangia bacterium | reverse complement strand
CAGCGATGCCGAAGCAGGTGTCGTGCCGTGGGACGGCAAGACGCTCGGCGACTGGGCGTCTCGTATCGACGGAGCGGACGTCGTCATCAATCTAGCCGGGCGTACCGTCAACTGTCGCTACACCGACGAGAACCTGAAGCAGATGCTCGATTCGCGCGTCGACTCCACGCGCGTCGTCGGCGAAGCGATCGCCGCTGCGGAGCGGCCGCCCAAAGTATGGCTGCAGATGAGCACCGCGACGATCTACGCCCATCGACTGGATGCCCCGAACGACGAAGCGACCGGCATCATCGGCGGCGAAGAGCCCGACGTGCCGGCCTACTGGAAGACGAGCATCGACATCGCCAAGGCGTGGGAACAGACGCAGGCGGAGGCGGCGACGCCGGCTACCCGTCAGGTGGCGCTGCGCACGGCGATGGTCATGAGCCCCGATCAGGACGGCATCTTCGGCGTGCTGTCCAAACTCGTGAAGAGCGGCCTGGGCGGACCGGTCGGCGGCGGCCGCCAGTACGTCTCGTGGATTCACGAGGTCGATTTTTTCCGCGCGGTGATGCGACTGATCGAGGACGAGTCCGTGACGGGTCCGGTCAACCTGGCGGCGCCGAATCCGCTGCCGCAACGAGATTTCATGGCGGAGCTGCGCCGCGCCTGGGGGCGGGGGATCGGGCTGCCGGCGACAAAGTGGATGGCGGAGATCGGGGCGTTCTTTTTGAGGACGGACACGGAGCTGCTGTTGAAGAGTCGGCGCGTCGTACCGGGAAGGCTGCTGGAGATGGGATTCGAGTTTGAGTTTCCTCAGTGGGGTGGAGCAGCCGACGAACTCGTCGAGAAGATGCGGCGGTGAACTGTCGACGCGACGGTCGACCGTCGCCCTCGTTCGGCTATCGACCATCGGCGTGATCCGCGTGCTCGCCGGGCGCGGACGGCTCTCGATTTATCCCGTCGTATCGTCCCAATACCACGGTCTAGATCACCGGTTGGCGTTCCGGGTAAAAGCGGCAGCGCTTTGGTTGGCACCCCTCGTGCAAGGCATCGGACGTCCCCGTAGCTCAAGAAGGGAAGAGCACCGGAAAAACAGTTACGGAGCCGGGCCTGAAAATGGCGTCCACGACGTCGCTCCCGCGGCGGCGCAGCAATGGTTTACGGATCGCACCGGACAGGGTTCTCACGGGTTCTGTAGGGAAGCGGGTTTCCTAGAGGCTGCATCGCGTGGATGGTGCGAGTTCGAATCTCGTCGGGGACACCGTGGTGTTGAACACGCGCCTAGGCGGCGACCATCGAACGCGCTCGAGCCGTGAGTGGATTAGGTATTCGCGGTTCGAGTCTGAGATATGGTGCGCCCATGCATTGGAACTGGCTGGGAGGTTTGCTTTTCGGGATCGCGTGTGGAGCCTGTCAGTCGGGTGCTGCCGTCCCGCCGGCTTCGGCACCTGGACCTTCGGTACCTGGACCCGTACCCGTGGCTGCGGCTTCAGACGAAGCACCGCCTGATCGAGCGCCCCCGCCGCGCCAGAACGCGACCGGCTCCGCAGACGCGGTCGACGAGGCAGCGGTCGTGGCGTTCTGGAAGCAGGCGATCGCCGAGTGCAACGAGTACTTGGTGTCGACGGGGAACGAGCCCATGATGTCTTTCAGGCGCCTTACCGTCCTCGCGACCCTTGCGGTCGCGCTGGCACTTCCTTTCGCCGCGAGCGCGCCGGCGGCGGCCGCCGTCATCGTCGTCCCGCCCGGCGAACGCGATCCGAGCCGCACGTTGAGCGTGGGCGCCCGTCAGCCGAACGGCAGCGTGGTGGTGACCGACGCCGCCGAGACCCAGCTGTGGGTGGATGTCTCCGCCAAGCGCATCACCCCGGTTGGCGGCGAGGCCGAGGCGATGCCGCTGGCTTACGCGTACTGCGACCCCAAGACGTGGGTCGGTACGATGCACGATTGAGCGCTCGGTTAGTTCGTACCGCCGCTGCCACCTGAGCCGCCGCTGCCGCCGGACCCGGAGCTGCCAGCCGAGCCCGCGCTTCCGCTGGAGCCGCCCGACGACGACCCGCCGGAGGATGACCCGCCGGAGGATGACCCGCCGGAGGACGACCCGCCGGATCCGCCGGTGCCGCCGGAGGACGAGCCGCCCGACGACGAGCCGCCAGATCCGCCCATGCCGCCTGAGCCGCCGGCGGGGCACATGAAGCTCGCCTGCGGACCGGCGCCGGTGTCGACGATCGAGTTGAGCATGACCGCGTGCGTCTTGGCGTAGTCCTTGGCCGCGAACACAACCTTGTTGGCCTCGGGCACCTCGTTGCCCACCGCGGCGAGGTCCTTCGAGATCGCCGCGCCGTGGACCAGTAGCCCCATGGCGGGTCCGTAGTCGAGGACGCGCGCGCTGATGTAGTGATCCCCGGCCCCGATGACAAATCCGGGGACGATCGCGGGCATCACGGTCGGTGACGCAGCGGGCACGGTCGAGCACTCAAGCGCGCCAACGCCAAAATATTGTGGGGCCGCGCTGATCGATTTTTCGGTGCCGAAACTAGCCCAAGTAACCGGTCCGTCGAACGGCGAGGCGGTGTCGAAGGCGGTCAGAGTCGGGTCACGGGTCACCGCCACGTAGAGCCGTCTGAGCGCCTTCATCGACAGTGTGAACTCACGCGCCTCGCCCGCGGTGAGCTTGAGCTCATTGAGCGGAATCTGCATCATGCCGGTCGGGTCGATACCGGCTCCGAAGCTCTGTCCGCCGATCCACATGCCCCACAGCGGAATGCCGCGCGTCGCCAGCACGTTGGCCGCCAGGGGATTGTCGAAGAACAGCGCTTGGATGTACACGCTCGCCGGAAGGTCATCGAAGTTGAGCGTTGGAAGACTGTTGATCGACTCCTCCCCGCTCGAAGACGGCACCATCATCTGCGCAAGCGGCGTCGTCGTACCGGTTGGGGTGGCTGTGTCGTAAATGCGCACCACGAGGTTACCCATGCCGTCGATGTCCGGGTCGGTGCCCAGATCCATCTCTTCGGGATCGAACGACAAGCACAGTGATGATTTCGTCGCGTCGGTCGGGCCTGCGCAGCCGCTCGTCGAGCCCGCTGACCCGCCCGAGCCGCCGCCACCCATCGCCGCCGAGCCGCCGGACGCGCCGGTGCCTGCTGAGCCACCGGAGGTGGTGCCGGCCGTTCCGCCCGACGTACTTCCTGCCGACCCGCCGGAGGTGGTGCCCGCCGAGCCGCCCGATGCCGAGCCGCTCGAGCCACCCGTGCCGAGGATTTCTTCGTCTCCGTCGCTGCAGGCGTTGACCGCCAGAGCGGCGACTAGTCCAGCGCCCAACATCAATCTAATTCGGCTCATGTATCCTCCAATGGGCGCGCTGTTGTGCAGCTTCGCGCATTAAGATCGGTGGGCGACCCGCCCTCATCGGTTTAGGGTAGCGTCGTGGCGTACGGGTTCGCAACCTCGATTCAAACTCTCCGGGCGTACCGCGCTTTTTGATGGTGGAAACGGGACGCTTGCAGCAGGACAGGCGGTGGGCACGGGTGCTCGGCGCGTTGTGGCTGTCGGTGGCCCTGTGGCTGGTTCCGCGATCGGTTGGGGCGCAGCTATCGTGGGAGGATCGCCGCCGCGCGACGCCTGTGGACGCGGTCGTGGGCCTGTCGCTGATCGGGGGCGCCGTCGCAGTCCAGACGTGGTGGAAGCAACCGCTGGCTTACCGTCGCAGCGAGATAGCTTTGGATGAAGCGGTCCGAGACCAGCTGCGAACGGACGCGATCGACGCCGCGACGATCAGCGACGTCGGGCGCGCCGTCTTGTTGGCGTATCCGCTGATCGACGTCGGCTTGGTGTGGGCCGTCCGCGACAGCCCCGACGTTGCACGACAGATGTTCTGGCTGAATCTGCAGGGCTTCGGCGCCACGTTGCTGGCGAACTCCGTCGTCAAACGGGTTGTGGGCCGCCAGCGTCCCGGCGCCCGTGATTGCGCAGCGGCGGCCCGCGACGGCGAGTGCGGAGCCCGCAACCGCTGGTTTTCCTTTCCGAGCGGCCACGCTGCTGCGGCGTTCGCTGGAGCAGGGCTGACGTGTGTGCACCATCTGAACCTCCCACTCTACGGGTCCCGAAGCGCCGACGTCGGGGCCTGTCTCGCGGCGACGGCGACGGCAACCGTCACGGCGGCTATGCGCCTCGTCGCCGATCGCCATCATCTGGCCGATGTGGTGATGGGAGCCGCCATAGGGGGCTTCTTTGGGTTCTTGGTCCCGTCGGCTTTGGCGTATCGTCATCCGCGCACTGGCGATCGCACGGGTGAGGCCACGAGCGCGCTGGCGACACCGGCGATGGCGCGTTTTTCCGGCGCCTTTTGATCGGACGTAGTCTGTCATTCCCGCCGGCCGTAGGTCTGCTATCAGCACGGTGTGAAGTTGCTGCACGCCGCTGACCTGCATCTGGACAGCCCGCTGCGGGGTTTGTCCCGGTACGAAGGCGCGCCCGCAGAGCGCATCCGCGCGGCGACGCGGCGTGCACTGGAGAATCTCGTCGCCTTCGCTCGGGACGAGCAGGTCGATCTGTGCGTGATCGCCGGCGACCTATTCGACGGCGACTGGCGCGACTACTCCACGGGACTGTTTTTCGCAGCGCAGATGGCCGACCTGATGCGGGCCGACATTCCAGTCGTGATCGTCCGCGGCAATCATGACGCGGCTAGCCAGATCACGCGCAACCTCGCGTTGCCCGACAACGTCCGCGTGTTGAGTGACACGCAGCCGGAAACCGTCGAGTACGCAGACATAGGCGTGGCCGTCCACGGGCAGAGCTTCGCGCAGCGCGTCGTGACCGACGACTTGGCAGCCAAGTATCCTCAGGCTCTTCCCGATCGCTTCAACATCGGACTGCTTCATACGTGCGCGACCGGTCGCGCGGGACACGAGAACTACGCGCCGTGCCAGATCGAGACGCTTCGATCGAAAGGCTACGACTACTGGGCGCTCGGCCACGTGCACACGCGCGAGATCCTCAGCGAAGATCCGTGGGTCGTGTTTCCGGGCAATATCCAGGGGCGCCACGCGCGGGAGACCGGACCCAAGGGCGCAACGCTCGTCGAATTCGATCGCGATGGTGTGCAGCGGGTCGAACATAGGCAACTCGACGTCGTGCGGTGGCGTCGCCTTGAAGTCGACGTTTCTGAGGTCGATCACGCCGACGCTGCGATCGACGTGGCGCGGCGCGCTCTGGAAAACGCTGTCGACGAGGCGGATGGGCGCTTGGTCGCGGCGCGGGTGGTGTTGCGGGGGCGTTCGGGTGCGCACGAGGAACTGCGCGCTGATCCGGATCGCTTTATCGCCCAGCTGCGTGCGGATGCGCTGGGCGTGGGTGAACTCTGGATCGAGCGCGTGCTGTTCGAGACCTCGACGACCGTCGACGTGGACGCGGTAGCTCAACGCGACGATCCGCTCGGTGGCTTGGTCAGGGGACTTCGTGATCTGCGTGAAGATCAAGCCGCGCTGCAGGAACTCGCCGAAGAGTTCATCGATCTCGAGCGAAAGCTGCCGCGTGCGCTCCGTGACGGTCCGGACGCGTTGCGCATAACGGAGGTCGACACCATTCGTTCGTCGCTCGCGGATGTCGAACAGATGCTCGTTCCGGAGTTGCTGTCAGGAGACGGGTGACATGCGGCTGAAGCGCCTGGATTTGACCGCGTTCGGGCAATTTGCCGACGCGTCCTACGAACTGGGGGACGGTGAGGCTGACTTCCATTTGTTCTACGGCCCGAACGAAGCGGGCAAGAGCACGGCGTTGCGTGCGATCTCCGGGTTTCTGTTCGGAATTGCCGAGCAAACGCCCGACGCGTACTTGGTCAAGCCAAGTCAGCTTCGCGTTGGCGCGGTGGTCCAGTCGCATAGCGGCGAACGTGAATGGGTGCGCCGTAAAGGTCGCACCAAGACGCTTCTGGATGCCGACGGCGCCCCAGCCGATGAGTCGGCTCTCAGCGCGCTGCTGGGCGGCGTATCCCGGGAGCAGTTCGCCAGGATGTTCGGGCTCGACCACGAGACGCTTCGCAGCGGAGGCCAAGAGCTACTCAGGGGATCGGGCTCGGTCGGAGAGAGCCTGTTTTCCGCGGGCGCCGGCGGAGCGTTGGTGCACGCCGTCCTCAGGCGCCTCGAACAAGACGCCGCGGAGATCTATACGCCTCGCGGTCGAAAAAAAGCGCTCAACCTGGCGATCGGTTCGGTCAACGAAGCGATGAAGAGCGTCGAGCTGTCCACAACGCCGCAGGCCTGGGAGCAGCAGCGCCGTGCGTTGGCGGACGCCGAAGCCGAGCAGCGGAAGCTGGAAGACGAGGCGCGGCAGCTGAAAGCGCGCTCGCTCCAGCTGGCGCGGACGCGCCGCGTGCGGACGCTGATCGCGAAGCGTCGCGACCTCAAGCAGCAGCTCGCGGAGCTGGGGTCGTCGCCGGCGCTGCCGGTCGATGCCGCCGGGCGGCGGGAAGCGGCTCAAGAGCAAGCGACAGAGGCCACTCACGAGCTGCGGGCGCTCGACCGTCGCGTCGCCCAACTCGATGCTGAACTCGCCGTCCTGCCCGAGGATGACCTTGCGCTCCGCTTGGATGCCGATGCCGTTGCTGATCTGGAAGAGGCGCTGGGGCGGCACAGAGCGGCCGCAAGCGATCTGCCGAAGGTTCGTGCCAAGGCCGACAAGGCGCAGGCAGAAGTCGCCCAGGTGCTGGCCCGTTTGGATTGGCCTGAGACGCCCGACCAGGTTGCGTCGCTGCGCCTCGGCACGGCGGTGATGGCGGCTGTGCGGCCGCTAGCGCTTGAGCATGCCGGGCTTGAGCAACGCCGCCAGCAAGCCGGCGCACGCACAGCAGAAGCGCGAGAGAACTTGGAAACCGAACAGCGACGCCTCGGGGACATCGATACGCCGGCGCGGTTCGATGAGCTGTCGGAGGCGCTTCGTCGTGCTCAGAGCGCGGGCCAGTTAGGCAATCAGGAACAAGTACTTCGGGCTGAGCTGGTGGAGGTTGAACGAGCGCGGACCGCGCTGACCCGGCTTCTGTTCGGGCGCCCCGATGCGAACCCCGAGGTGGACGCCGTGCCGACCGCTGCGCAGATCGCCCGGTTCTCAAAACGGCTGGACAAGCTGGACACGCGGGCCCGCGAACTCGATCGTGACGCCGAACTCAGCGAAACAGCCAAGCGCGGCGCGGTCGCACAGATCCGCGAGCTTCAGGCAGCCGGGGACGTACCGACTCCCGACGAACTCAACCGTCTGCGTGAGGCGCGCGACGAGCTTTGGAACGCCACGCGGGTCGCTTTGGCCGACGATCCTCATGCGCCCGCCGCCGATCGCTTCCTGCTCGCGATTCAGCACGCCGACGATTGCGCCGATCGCTTGCTTCGGGATAGCGACCGAGTGGCGGCGCTCGAGCGTGCGCGGACGCAGCAGCGCAACGCCGAGGCCGACGCTTCGCAGATTGCAAAGTCACGCGAACGCTTGCAGACGGACCAAATCGAGTTCGACAACGCATGGCGAGAACTCTGGGCAGCAGCTGGCGTCAGACCGCAGGCGCCTGCTCAGATGCTCGAGTGGCGCCAGCGCTACGATGAACTCTGCGAGTTGGAAGTGGCTCGGGCGACGCTGCAGGCGAAGGTCGAGCGCGCGGCGGATGCGGCTCGCGCTCTATCCCAAGCTCTAGTGGTTGCGCTCGGGGACGTCGGCGTCGGGGCGAGCACCACCGACGACCTGACGTCGCTGATGCACCGAGCGTCATCACTTGTGAGGGTATTCGAGGACGGCCTGCGGCAGCGCGCGGAGCTTCAAGGCCGGGTCGTAGCAGCCGAGCGCGAGCTGGCTGCGCGACGTCGTGATGCCGAACAGATCGCAGAGGCGCTCACCGAATGGAATCGGCGCTGGGCTGAGGCGGTCGCTCCGCTGCGTCTGCAGCCGGACGCCTCGCCGGCGGCAGCGGTCGCGGTGCTCGACCAGTTGCAAGAGTTGTTCAAACGCCACGAGGACTACGCGGGCTACGCGCGCCGTGCCGAAGGCATGTTGCGCGATTCAGCGGAGTTTGAGAGCCAGGTCCGAGATCTATCGACGCGGATCGGGTTGTCGTTCGAAGGGCCTGCCGGCGAGGTCGCCCGCAAGCTGATCGACCGGTCGCGAGCCGCGCGTCAGAGCGCACGTCGGCGCGAGGCGGTAACGGAACAGCTTGAAGCGCTGCGTGCCGAGCGGGCGGTCGCCGACGAGCGTCACGCGGCCGCGAGCGGGCGGCTGGCCGACATGATGCGCGCTGCCGACGTCGAAACCCTCGACGAGCTGATCGTAGCCGAACAGCGCGCGGCGCAGCTGCGCCAACTTCAGGCTGCGCTTGCGCAGAATGAGGAACACCTGGAGCCGGTGGGCGAGGGGGTGCCTTTGGCGCAGCTCGAGCGGGAAGTCGACTCGACCGATCCCGCCTCGCTGGACGTAGCGCTGGCGGAACTCGATGCATCGCTGCACGAAGTCGACGAACAAATCGCCAGTGGCCGTGATCGCATCGCCAGCATTCGCGGTGGGTTAGCCATGTTTGAGGAATCGCGCGCTGCGGATCAGGCGATCGCATTGCAGGAGCGTATCGCTAAGATCCCGGACCTCGTGCATCGATACATGCGCCTGCGCCTGGCGCACATCGTGCTGCGGCGGGAGATGGAGGCGTATCGACAGCGCAACCAGGGTCCGATTCTGGAGCGGGCGTCCTCGGTTTTTCGGCGCCTCACGCTCGAGCGCTACGCCGGTCTGGAGGTCGACTTCGACGCCAGCGACCAGGCGATACTCAAGGCTGTGAGCGCGGAGGCCTCAGTTGGCGTCGAGCAGCTCAGTGACGGGGCGCGCGATCAACTCTACTTGGCGCTGCGGGTCGCGAGCCTCGAGCGCTACTTCGTTCACGGCGCACCGATCCCTCTGGTGTTCGACGACATCTTGGTCCATTTCGACGACGAACGGGCGGCGGCAGCCCTGGGCGTACTCGCAGAACTGAGTCGGTCAGCGCAGGTGCTGTTCTTTACGCACCACGCGCGCGTCGCCGAGCTCGCGCGTACTGCCCTGGACGGCCAACTGACCGAGCACCGGCTGGCCTCGTCCGCGTCTCGTTCAGCTGTGGTACAGGCGCGGGTCTGATCGCTAGTCGTTGGGTGGTTTCGAGTCGGAACGGTCGGCGAGCAGGTCGGCTATCACGTGGCCGTTGATGGTTAGCCCTTCGATGTTGGCGTCGTCGATCGTCACGTTCTGCAGGTTGACGTTGGTGAGCTTCGCGTCCGTCAGGTCGACGTCGCTGAGCGTCGCGCCGGTCAGAGCGACATCGTTCAGCGAAGCGCCCGCCAGATTGGCGTTCTGAAGCTTGAGGTCGGGGGCCTCGCAGTCATCGATCACGGCCGACGTGAGCTTGATATCGCCAGCGTCAAGCCGGCTGAGATCCGCGTCCCGTAGCTTGATCTGTGCGGCGAAGACGTTGCCGATCGAGGCTCGCGATAAATCGACATCCGCCAGTTCACATCCCGAGAAGTTCGCATCGGAGATCTTGATATTGCTGGCGTCGACGTCTTTGAAGACAGCGTCTGCGAGGCTGCAATCGGCCAGCTTAAGCTTCGAGAGGTCGACGTCGCCGAAGGCGGCACCGGGCATCGCGGCATCGTCGAGCCGAAGATCCGTCCAGTCCACGTCCTTAGCGACCCAACCGCGTGCAGAGACGTTGTCGAGTCGTGCGGAGTCGAGCGTGACGTCGCGGAAGCGGATGCCGGTCCAGTCTTCAGACTCAACGACGCGCGGTTTGTCGGTGCCGCGCTTATCCTTGTCTTTCTTCTTTTTCTTGTCGCTTTTGCCCATTGCCCGCGACTACAGGGCGCGGGCGGCGGTCAGCGCCGCGTCGTAGTTTGGTTCCTGAGCGATCTCGGCTACGTACTCGACGTGTCGAACCACGTCGTCGGCGCCGATGACGAACACCGCGCGCACGTCCATACCGAGTGCGGGGGCGAAGACGCCGAACGCTTTGCCGAATGAGCGGTCTTTGAAGTCGCTCAGCGTTTCGATCTTGTCACTGCTAGTCGCTCCGCACCAGCGCTTGAGGGCGAACGGCGTGTCGACTGAGATCGCGTACACGGTGACGGTGCCCAGTGCTTCGGCTTCCTTGTTGAAGCGCTGCATCTCGACGTCGCAGACCGGCGTGTCCAGCGACGGAACGCTGCACACGATGCGTGGCTTGCCAGCTAGGTCGCCGCCGGACACCGGCGCCATGGTGGTACTCGTCAGGACGAAGTCCGTAGGGGCAGCATCGCCCACTTTCAGTTCGGGGCCGACG
>JAUIKB010000114.1 GCA_030430975.1 Polyangia bacterium | reverse complement strand
CGCGTACTTCGTGCTGGCGGGCATCGCGCTGCGCGACATGGAGCTGGCGAAGGCCGATCAACATGCTGATGACGGCCTTAAGCACAATCCGCGCGATCTCGACCTGCTGAGCATGAAGGCGGCGATTCGCTTCCTTGCGGACGACAGCAAGGGCTTCAAGCGCGCCAAGAAGAAGGTGCTCAAGCTCAACTCGGGCTTCAGCCGGATGTATCAAATCGTCGGCGAATACGCCGAGTGGGAGCATCGCTACGAAGAGATCGTCAAGATGATGCGGGAAGCGGTTCTGATCGATAGCGAAGACGCCAAGGCCCGCGCGCAGCTCGGTCTGAACCTGATTCGCAGCGGGGATGATGCTGGCGGTTTGCGAGCGCTGCAAAAAGCGTTCAAACAAGACTCGTTCAACGTTCGAGTGTTTAACACATTGAATCTCTATGAGGACGTGATTCCAAAACACTACGTGACCGTCAAAGGTAAGCGGTTCACGTTTCGGTACCACAAGAAGGAAAAGGAAATCCTTGAGCGCTACGTGCCGCAGATGATGAATCAGGCATGGAAGAAGATGGTCAAGACCTACGGTTTTGAACCGAAGCAACCCGTTGGTGTCGAGCTCTATGCAGAGCGCCAGAACTTCGCCATTCGTACGAGCGGCTTGCCGAGCACAGCTATCCAAGGCGTGTGTTTTGGCCAAACGCTGGCCTCGATGAGTCCCAGGAACGAGACGTTCAACGTCGGCATGACGCTATGGCACGAGTTGGCGCACGTGTTTCATATCCAGCTGTCAAAGAACCACGTGCCGCGTTGGTTCACCGAAGGGATGGCGGAATACGAAACGATTGTCGCTCGACCGGAGTGGCAACGTGAGCACGATCCTGACCTCTACGAAGCACTCCGCAGCAAACGACTGCCGCAGGTCGGTGCGATGAACAAGGCGTTCACCCGGGCAGAGGAGCTGAAGGACATCGCTACGGCGTACTACGCCTCCAGTCAGATTCTCGTCATGCTCGGAAAGAGTCATGGCGACGCCGCGCTGGCCAAGATGTTGCGGCTGTGGGGCGATGGCAAGCGGACGAAGCAGGTCGTGCAAGAGGCGCTGGGTATGTCTACGGAGCAGCTGGACGACGCATTTCAGAAATTTGCCAAAAAGAAACTGGCTCGATACGACAACTACTTCACGCCGATCGAGCGCACCGGTTCGATCGAGTCCGCCAAGAAGGCGGCGGAAGCTGCACCAAAGGACGCGCAGAAGCAGACCGTCTACGCTCTGGCGCTGCTACGAAACGGTAAGACCAAAGCAGGCGTTGCCTTGATCGACAAGGCTCTGAAGCTCGAACCCAAGCTCCCGGACGCGCGCTGGATCAAGGCGCGCCTGACAAGCTCGAAGGGTGGCCCTAAGGTTGGGCAAGCGGCATTCAAGGCGCTATTACAGGATGGTATCGATGGCTACTCTGTACGCATGGTGCTCGCCAACATTGCGGAAAAGCTGGGCGATCTCGCCGAGATGAAGCTTCAGCTCCAGGCGGCCCACAAGATCGACCCGACCATGTCGGAGCCGATTCAGGCGCTCGTCGACCTTGCGCGAAAGCGCAAAGACAAGTCAGCTCAACTGGACGGACTGCGCAAGCTCGCGTTATTGGATCAGCACGACCCGCGAGTTTATCGGCGTCTCATGCAACTCCTGTTGGATGAGAAGAAAGTAGCTGAGGCGAAGAAGGCAGGCGAGGCGGCGATCTTCGTTGATATGGAGGGTTTGAAGACCCATCAGGTGTTCGCTGAGGTGCTCGCCAAAGCCAAGATGGTGCCGCGGGCGATCTACGAGCTCGAGACAGCGCTATTGTGTAAGGGGCGCCCGAAGGCCAAGGCAGACGTGCATGCGCAACTCGCCGCCACGTACCTGATGGTGCCGAATCGCGGCGCGGCCCGCAAGCACGCCAAGCTGGCGCGCAAGCTCGACAAGAGCAACAAGCGGCTCAAGAAACTGAAGATCTAGTCGACGATCAGCTTGAAGGTTCACGAAGACCGAGCGCTTTTGCCTTCTTGTAAAGATGGCTGCGCTCCATACCGAGGCTACGGGCGGTGGCGGCCATCTGCCCGCTGTGGGCGGCGAGCGCCTCCTCGATAATCGTGCGTTCGGCCTCTTCGGCGAGTACGCGGAACGGCACGTCTGGCCGGTAAATGCCGCGCGCGGGTGGCGCGTTTCCCATGCCGAGCGCGCGGCGAACGTCATCGGCTTGGATCACGTCGTCAGGCGTTAGGATGACCAGGCGTTCGACAAGGTTCTTCAGCTCACGGACGTTACCGGGGAAGGAATGCTGAGCGAGGGCTTGAACCGCTTCGTCCGTTAGTGAGACGCCGGGCCGATCGTTGTTTCGAGAGGCCTGTCCCAAAAATTCCCGAGCGAGTTCCGGGATGTCCTCCCGGCGGGCTCGTAGTGGCGGCAGTGAGAGCGGCACGACGTTGAGTCGGTCGAACAGGTCCGCTCTGAATTCGCCAGTCTCGGTGGCTTCGGCGAGATTCCGGTTGGTGGCCGCCACCACGCGTACATCGATCGAGAACGTCTCGGAGCCGCCGACGCGCTGCACCTCGCGCTCTTGCAGCACCCGCAGCAGCTTTGCCTGCATGGGGAGCGGCATGTCGCCAACCTCATCCAAAAACAGTGTGCCAGAGCTTGCGCGTTCGAACTTCCCGCGGCGCTGTTTCGTCGCGCCGGTAAACGCGCCGGCTTCGTGGCCAAACAGTTCACTCTCGATAAGGTCGCGCGGAACGGCTGCGCAGTTAAGCTTCTCGAGAGGGCCTTTCGACCGCGGTGACGCCCGATGGATCGCGCGCGCGACCAGTTCCTTGCCAGTACCGCGCTCACCTTGAACCAGGATGCTCGCGTTCGAGCGAGCGGCGCGCTCGATCTGGCCCCGCAACTCGCCCATCACCGCCGATGACCCGATCAGCTCGTCGAAGTAGCCCGTGGCGACGCGCAGCGAACGAACGTCCTCTTCCGCGCGGATGAGGCGCAGGGTGTTGTCGACGACGAGCAGCAACCGATCGGTCGAGAGCGGCTTTTCGAGGAAGTCGATGGCGCCGAGGCGGGTGGCGCGCACGGCGGCGTCGATGGTCGCATGGCCGCTCATCATGATCGCCGCGGACTGGTTGCCTGCCTCTCGCTGTCGCTCAAGCAGATCGACACCGTCACCGTCCGGCAGAGATACATCCAACAGCAACACGTCGTACCCGCTCTTCGCCAGTCGCTCCTCTGCCAGGCGGATTCCCCCGGCTACGTCCACCGTGTGCCCCTCGAGCGTCAGCGCCTTCTTCAGGGTACTGAGGATCTGTGGTTCGTCGTCCACAACCAGAATGCGCGCGCGCGGCATGCCCAGAGCCTACTCGATAAGCCCCCACGCCGCTGGTTGCCGCGGGAGAAGAGGATCCGGCCGCCCAAGGCCACGGGATGTGCGCTAGGCTCATGGGTCCGTGACCGCCGCGCGTCCCACAGCTTCTGGCACCCTTGGCCAGACCTCGTTTCTGAACCTGCTCGTCTACGTGCTGGATCGAAAGCTGTCCGGTTCGCTCGTGCTCGAGACCCCGACAGGCGGTCGTAGCGCGCTCCAGCTCGATAAGGGGGTTCCGGTAAAGGCGAAGACCTCCGAGCCGGTCATCCACCTCGGCAAGCTCCTCGTCGAAACCAAGGCGATCACCGAGTCTACTCTGAATGAGACGTTGGCGAGGGTCGCCCAGGAGCGGCGGCTACACGGTCAGGTGTTGCTGTCGACGGGCGCCATCGACGAGGCGACGTTGCGCGACGCATTGATCGAGCAGTTGGAGCGCAAGATCGCGTGGATGTACGAGTTGCCCCCCGAGACTCGGTACGGTTACTACGATCAGGTTAACTTCTTGGAAAAGTGGGGTGGCGCGGTCGGCGTGCCTGTCGACCCATTAGCGGCACTGTGGCGCGGCTTTCGGCAGACGCACGAGGCCTCGGCAACCGAAAAGAGCGTGAGGATCGCAGCCGATCGTCAGATGAAGCTGCACTATGCATCGCAGGTTGGCCGCTTCGCCTTCGATAACAAGGAGTCCACGCTCGTCAACGTATTGCGAGCCAAGCCGTACACGCTGCCAGGTCTCGTGGCGACGGGACTCCTCTCTCCGGAACTCACGAAGGCGATCCTGCACGTTCTGATCATCACGCGGCATATCGATCTGGGAGCGGGCGACCCCGTCGGCGTGGACATTCAGTCGGGCGCTGCGCCGCATCTAGACGAGAGCAAGTCCGTCTTCCAAGTCGCCTCACAGGCCGCGCCCAGGCGCGTAAACCCGGATGCCGCCAAGACGCGGCCGGCGTCGCCTCATGCGGCGGGCATTCCCGGTGTGGAACCGTCGGCGGCGGAGCTGACCGACGAGCAAAAAGAGTTCGCTGCCGAAGCCAAGCGCATCGCAGAGACGATCGATAAGCAGAACTACTACGAGGTCTTGGGCATCCCGGCCCAGTCAGCCATAGCCGAGGTACAGAAAGCGTTCTTCGCGTTGGCGAAAATCTGGCATCCCGATCGAATCGCGCCGGAGCTGGCCCATCTGCACGATGATGTCACCCACATCTTCGCCAGGATCAGCGAGGCACATCAGGTCTTGGCAGATGAAACCCGACGCGAGGAGTACCATCGGCTGATGAAAGAAGGCGGTGCTAGCTCGGAAGAGCAAGAGGCCGTCCAGCAAGTGCTCCGCGCAGCGATGAATTTCCAGAAGGCCGAAGTGCTTCTCAAGAAGCACGACATGGCCGGTGCCGAGAAGCACGCGAAGCTCGCCTACGAGCAGGATCCCGAGCAGGTCGACTACGCAGCGACCTATGCGTGGCTGCAAGCTCGGAAGCCGGGCGTCGAAGCAGCTGACATGAAGCCGTTCATCGTGCTGTTGGATCAGGCCATCGGAAAAGAGCCGGACAACGTTCGCGCGCGGCGCTACCGTGCCGAACTGCTCAAACGCGCAGGAGAGACGCGCAAGGCGCTGGCTGACTTCAAGTGGCTGGTCGAGCGCAACCCCCATGACGTGGACGCCCAACGTGAGATTCGCCTTTGGGAAATGCGGCGTCGTTCGGATCAAGGTGGACGCACGACGGACCCGCGGCGGACGGGCGGAAAGACAGGTCGCACGACCGGCGGAAGGCGCACCAACCCGCGGCGCACCGGCGGTGGTGGGGATAAGGACGAGAAGGACGGCAGTCTGCTCAATTCAGATCTTAGCGAGATCTGGGGCAAGCTCTTCAAACGTTAGCGTCAGCTGCCGTCCGCGGACCGTCGCAGCCTGAGGCTCCGAACGACCGAGCCCGAGGCTCCACCGGCGATGCTGATCGCCACGGGAGCCGAGTCGGCGAATTCGCACTCTCGGACGCCGGACTCCGCGCTCAATGTGACGCTGCGACCACGTCGCTGTAGCCGAGGTGACGGCCCGCGCGGCCACGGGCAATCAACGCCGCCGAAGCGCGTCTCGTCGAGCAAGATAAGCGGCGGGGACATGCCGGTGTATTCGAGCTCGACCGTCACATCCCGATACCGAGTGGTAGTGACGACGGCCTGCCCGGTCGCGCTGAGTTTCAGGCCCTGCCCCGTGAACTCGACTTCGTCGACGAGAGCCGCGGCGGGGACGATCGGCGATTCGGCGTCCGGCTGAGCGATCAACAAGCGTCCCACGTCTCGTGAAAGCGCGTTCCGGGTGCTGTAGCGAACGAGGCGTAGGAACGGCGCCGACGACGTCCGCCACACCAGGTGTCCCGCGAACTCGACCAGTTTTTGCGCTGACGGGTCCAAGGCCTGGACCGACTCGGCCTGGACCATGGCCCGTTGCCAGGGGTCGAAGCGCAACAGCGTCGCGGCGCCTGGGCGCCTGATAAGCAGCCAAGGCGCGCCGTTGACGGCCCCTGCCAATTCGGGCCGACAATCGTCACAAGCCAGCGCGGCGGGAAGCGGCTGCATCGATACAGCCTGACCAGTCCGCGTTAAGTAGCTGACGTGCCGTGAGGCAGACGCTGGGTCGCAGGCTAGACCGGAGGCGGTGACAGGGTCACACGCGCCAACCGCTAGCGCCGCACCACCGGGCAGCCCTGCCACCGCAACTGACGAGGCGGTCACGAAGCGCCGAGCGTCGACGCGGCGGGCACCATCAGCGGTGAGCCACTCGAACTCGCTGACCGTCTCGCCGACGGAGTCGAACCCGCCAGCCACCAGTAGCCTGCCATCGTCGAGTCGAACGACCTGGGGATTCGACCGCGGCGTGCTCAGCACGGTGAGATCGACGATGCGGCTGGCGTTTGTCTCAGGCGAGATGGCCTCCAGCGTGGCGAGCGGCGTGTTGTTTTCGCCGGTGCCGCCGACGAGCAACGTTTCCCCGTTGTCTAGACGAACGGCTGCGTGTCGCGCCCGAGCTTGCGAAAGGGTGACGACATCGCGGTCAAACGCTCGTGAATCCGTCCGGAATATCTCTGCACTGGCAACAGGAGGTGCGCGGGTCGGGTCGCCGCCGCTGCCGCGGGGGTCGACGCCGCCGGCCACGATGAAGCCATCGCCAAACGGCGTCACCGACGCGAAGGCGCGCGCTACCAGCATGCCGCCGTCCACCTCCTCGGCGCTCCCAGTCGCTAGGTTCACCGTGCCCGCGCGGGCGCCCTCGCCGCCAGGCCCGAGCCCGCCGGCGATGAGCAGCGTCCGCGCGTCGGCTGAGAAGCCCAGGGCATCGCCGCCCGCCGCTGTGAGAATGTCGAGGCTTCGGTCGATCGGGCAGGCGACGTTTCGCGGCCACATCGAGACGTCCGCGCCGGCCTCGGTCACCGATCCTGTGCCGAGCCATGACTCGCTGGACGTCTGAAGCCTAGCCGCCACTGCGGCGGTGCCCTCCGGGAACCCGAGTTCAGTGCCGGCGGCCGTTGCGTCAAAGGCTTCTGATGTGCGCGGAGACGCGGCGAAATCTCCGAGTGCATCGATTTCCACGACTGAAGGCTCGGATAGCTCGCAGCCTGCGCCCACGTGCAGGCGGATCTCGACTTGCCGGTCCGGATCACTGGCCGGAGAACAGCTAAAAAGGGCGCTGACGAGCGCGATAGCGCTACCATGATGGCAGGCCATGTTCCCGCAGATCTTCGGCAAGTACATTCTCGAGCGGGAGATCGGATCGGGGGGCATGGCGCGCGTGTACCAGGGCACGCTACGCGGAGCCGGCGGGTTTGAAAAGCGCCTCGTAGTGAAGCAGATCCGTCCGGAGCTGGCGTCGGATACGGCGTTTGTGCAGCGCTTCGTTGAGGAAGCAAAGACGGCCGTCGAGCTGAGTCACCCCAACATCGTGCCGGTGTTCGAGCTCGGCGTCGAACAGGGCGTGTACTACATCGCGATGGAGTTCTGCGAAGGGGTCACCCTCGCGGAGCTGTTGCGGTCGACCGGTCCGCTGTCAGCAGCCGAGTGTGCTCACATCGGTGTCGAAATCTGCACGGCGCTGGACTACGCGCACCGCCGCGCCAAGATCGTGCACCGCGACGTTACGCCCCGAAACGTGCTGGTAGACGACGAGGGCGCGGTCAAGCTTATCGACTTCGGCATCGCCGCGCCGGTGAGCGACGGGGAATGCGCCGAGGTTTTCGGATCGCCCGGTCACATGCCTCCTGAGCAGCTCCGAGGAGCGTCGTTGAGTCCCGCGACCGACGTATTCGCGGTGGGCGTGTTGCTCTGGGAGGTATGGACCGGCCAGCCGCCGTATCGCCGCAAGTCCAAGGACGAGACCCGGGACTTGCTGCGTCAGGGCCCGCCTGAGCTCGATCCTCCGAGTCCCAAGGCCCAGCGCCTCGCCGAAATCGTACGCGGGGCCTCGTCGCCGGACATCGACGCGCGGCCGCAAACGGCGGAACGCCTGGCTCGGGCGCTTCGCGAGACCTTGCGCGACCACGACGTCGGCGATGTCGCCAGAAGTCTGGGGGCCCGCGTCGCCGGGGCGACGAGCTCGGTCGTTACCGCGCCGGGGCCCACCGGTGACGCCACGCCGCCGCTCTCGCAGTCCGATCGCGGGCCGCAGTCGACGCGCACGTTTGCAGTTCGCGAAGAGCTGCAGGTCGCGACGCGAGCGCTGACCGCAGAGGAGTCGTCGCGAAGTGAAGCTGTGGTGACGACGTCGCGCCATCAGGCGACGGGCGTCTCAAGTCGTTGGCGGCTCGCGGCGGCGCTCACCGGGGGCATTGCGATCGCCGCCACCGTCAGCGCGTACTGGCCCAAGTCGTCGGCGCCGGTTCCCGCGCTGGCGCCGAGCGTCGTCACCACAGCAACGTCGACGGCGACTACATCCGGCTCCGTGCCCAGCGAGCTCGTACAACCCTCGGCGGTGCCATCCGCGCCGCGCCCGCCGCCCGTTGCGCCGACTCGAACTGCGCCGTCTGCAGCGTCCCCTCACCCCAGCGCATCCGCCAAGGCTGTCTCCGGCCGGGGGAAGGTGGTGTTCACTTCCGTCCCGCCCACGACCGTCTCGATCGGCGGTCGTCAAATGCAGACGCCGGGGTCGATCGAGCTGCCGGCGGGCTCGCACTCGATCACGTTCACCCACGCGGCTCTGCACGAGAGCCGGTCGGCGAGCGTGAAGGTACCGCCCGGCGGGAGCCGCTCGGTCCATGCGGACTTCACCGGCGCGACGCCACGCATCGTGGTTCGCTAGCGGCGCGTGGTGGTGCGCCGGGCCGGTCAGCGCAGCCCGGCATCGCTGAGCGCGCCGATCTGTGCGAGCGCGCCATACAGCGCGATCGCGACGCTATTGGCGAGGTTGAGGGAACGCACCTCTCCGCTTGTCGGGATACCGACAACTCGTTCCTCGCGAGCCGTCAGGAGCGCTTCGGGGAGGCCAACGCTCTCGCAGCCAAACATTAGCGCGTCGCCAGCCGCGAACGTCACATCGGTGAAGCTTCGCGAGGCGCGACCACTGAACAGCCATGTGGTGTTTTCCCGCCCGCCGACCCGCCGCTTATCGATATCAGCCTCGCACGCGTCGAGTGTCGCGTGGTGGGTCACGTCGACGAGATGCCAGTAGTCGACCCCGGCGCGCCGTACGGCATGTTCGTCAATCCTGAAGCCGAGCTGGCCGACGAGGTGTAAAGGAGCCTGAACAGCTGCGCACAATCGGGCGATGTTGCCGGTGTTCGGCGGGATCTCGGGCTCCACGAGCACGACGTGAAATGGGTGTTCAGGTGCCTGAACCCGAAGTCGCGGGCCCGGCGGGCGGCGTGCTCCCATCCGTTGGTTGTAGCCTCGAGCTCACCGAGGGTCCAAATACGCAGCCACCTGCTTGACGCGCGTCGGCCAGCGCAAGTAGCCTCGCCGAGGCGTGCGATTCTCAGCTCGATGTGCCGCTCTGGCGGCGGCAGGATGCGTCCTGTTCACCGGTGCTCAGGTGGCGGCGGATTCCATGGATCCGGCGATCGAGCGTCTCGTCGTGGACGAGCGCTGCCACAGTGGACCGAACCTCCGCTTCGGGGCGATCAACGACGACCCTGCTGTCATGCAGAGTCTTCTGGACACCACGGGGCGCCAGACGTGCGCACCCAACCACGGCGCGTTCAAACGCTTGATGAGCCAGTGGGGATTCGCGCTGGCGCCTGACGCCATGCACTCCGCGCGCACGACCGGCTTCGGTGGTTTCCACCTGTCGATCGAAGCGATGTACACGACGATCGATAGCGACGCGACCTACTGGCAGCAAGGCACGCAAGGTCCGCGCGACCCGTCGAGCAACCAGGCGTCGATCGTTAACAAGGCCCCATCGTCGCTGGTCTCACTGTACTCCGGCAAGATCCGCAAGAGCTTTGGTTTTGGTTTGGAGCTCACCGGCGTGGTCGGCTTCATGCCCGACACCTCGATTATCTCCGGCGGTGCTGACGTCCGGCTGTCGCTCCTTGAGGGCTTCCGCAAAGGTGCAGGCGGGATTCTTCCCGACGTCGCCGTCGGCGGTGGCGTGCGTACGATCACCGGCACGCCGCAGTTCCAGCTCACCACCGTTGGTCTCGACGTCCAGATCTCGAAGCCGCTACCGCTCGCTGACTCTCAGATCCTCACCCCGTGGATCGGCTACCAGTACCTGTGGATCTTCGCTGACTCCGGCCTGGTCGACCTGACCCCCGGCACCGATCCGATCGGCTACTGCAACTACGCCGGGCCGAACGTCCCGGGTAATCCGGACAATCGTCCCGACAAGGCCGGGAGCGGCACGCAGGATCAGGTCTACGGCGGTCAGCCGATCTGCAACGGCGGATCACCGCTCGACTTTAATAACAACGTGGTATTCGATAACGCTCGCCTCGAACGCCAGCGCC
>JAUIKB010001148.1 GCA_030430975.1 Polyangia bacterium | reverse complement strand
CCAATCCGGTCCCCAGCGACAGCGCCGACGCCATCAATCCCACCGATGACTCGACCGGCATCACCGCCGACCCGATGCTCGGTGCGCTTACCGGGCTGGTCGTGCCGCATTGGAACGGAACCGCGTTCGCCGACGGCAGTTCCGACATCTGCCAAGCGTTCGAACGTCTGGTGACCGATTACGGGACGCCATCCTCGAGCAGCGCCGCGGTCGATGCCGCGAACGCGGCGAATGCGGCGTCCGACGACATTCTCGGCCGGCCACGTGCCACCCCGGACATCGGCGCGGTGGAGCGGTGAACGTTCGGGGGGGCGCCGCGCGCTGGTGCGGTGCGCTCACGGTCGTTGCTTTTGCTTCTGGACTCGGCGCGCAGAGCTGCACGACGAATTCAGCGGACGCACTAGGCCTCGATGCCGGGGCTGATGCGGACGGTGCGTTGGTGGATGTCGGTTCGATAGATGACGGTGCGTCGGACGCTGACGCTGCAGCCGCGGACACGGGGCCTCTCTGTCAGCCGCAACGCGCTGACGCGTTCGCGTGTACGAACCACCTGTTCTATGTGCTAGACGCTGGCGACATGACCGTGTTCACCGGCACCGTGCAAGCGGTGCGGGAGAACACTCTGGAGTGCGACGGTCCCGGGGTGGTCGAGGTCGGACGCCGCCCGCTGCCGAGGCGGGGAGTGGAGATCGTGCTGTCGGACGGTCCAACGACAATCACCAGTTCCTTCTATGTGCCTGGCTTTCAAGCGGCGATGCTCACCGTGGGTAGCGAGCTGGCGTTGGCGCGCCGCTACACGTGTGGCGATTTGACCGGCGAATGCTGGGCCGCCCTGGCGCTGTCGGACGCAGATGGACCGATCGTGGCCGTGATGGAGGACGTGGGCGTGAACGCGTTCAGGATCCGCCGCGGAGAGGGCGAGTGCGCCGGCGACTGCTACTGGCGAGCCGAAGCGCTGGCGTCGTTCGACGGTGGCGCTGAAGTCAGCATACCGACCGGACAAACGCGTCGACTAGGGAACTACGACGTGACCAACGTCGTGTACGGCGGACGCACGGAGTCTGAAGAGTGCGGGGGCTTTTCGGAATACGGGATCGAACCGTTCATCGCGGGGGCGCTACGCGTTGGCCCGTAGCGTCGTGCGGACCGCTAGTCGCCGACGGAGTCGAGGTCCGCTCTCAGCCGCTCGGCCATGCTGCTGACGAACGCTCGGATTTTGGCGGGTTGGTAGCGACCGCTTCGGAAGACCGCGTGGATCTGGGCGGCGTCCAGTCGATGGTCGGCCAGTAGCTGACGGACGCGACCGGCACGCAGCGCGTCGTCCAAGGCCCACACGGGTCCGTACAGAACGCCGTGGCCTGCCTCCACCATGCGCACGAGTGTCGCGATGCTGTTGACCGTGAACCGCGGTCGAACGCGCAGCTCCTCGGTTTGCCCGTCCGGGGTTCCTATTCGCACGCTTTGAACGCCCGACGCGTTGCGATAGCCGAGGAAGCTGAGTCGTGCGAGATCGTCGACGGTACGCGGCGTGGGCTCTCGCGACAGGTATTCAGGTGCCGCCACGATGATGCGCGCCACATCGCCAAGCCGACGGGCGGTGAGCGCGGAATCGCGTAGTTGGCCGATTCGGATTGCCACATCGATATCACCGGCGTTGAGGTCGGCGAACCCGGTTCCCAGCATGAGTTCGACGCTGAGCGTCGGGTGAGCTCGTTGCAGCGCTTCGAGCACGGGTACGACAAAACGCACCCCGAACTCCGGTGGAGCCGTAACCCGCAGGCGCCCGTGCGGCTCGTCGCGTTCGCTGGCGATGTCAGCCTCGAGCGCGTCGTGCTGCGCGACGAGTGGTGCCAAACCATCGTAGTAGCGTGCTCCGGCTTCGGTGGGCTGGGAGCCGCGCGTCGAACGCCGCAGCAACGTCTGACCCAG
>JAUIKB010000113.1 GCA_030430975.1 Polyangia bacterium | reverse complement strand
ACGTCGGCCGAGATCCTGGACGACGCCGTGCGGCGTCGCTTGGCTCCAACGCGTTTGAGTACTGAGCGCTGGCTGGAGGTGTTGATGACCGCGCATCGCCTCGGCGTGAGCACGACCTCGACGATGATGTTTGGGCACGTAGAAACGCCTCAGCAACAGCTCGCTCACTTGCTGGCGATCCGTCGGTTGCAGCGGGCGACCGGCGGCGTAACGGAGTTCGTACCACTGGCCTTTGTTCATACCGATGCGCCGCTGTTCGCGGGTTCGAGCAGCTGTCGTCCGGGACCGAGCCCGGAGGAGGTCAGGCGCGTATTTGCTCTCAGTCGCATCGTTCTGGGTTGGGACGTCGCCAACATTCAAGCGTCGTGGGTGAAACACGGTTTAGACGTCGCTGGCGAGTTGCTCTGCGTTGGGGCGAACGACCTCGGTGGAACCCTCATGAACGAGAGCATTTCGACGCAGGCGGGGGCGACTCACGGGCAGCTTCGGCGACCCCGTGAACTCATCCAGAGAATCGAGACGTTGAGCCGCATCGCGCGCGAGCGAACGACGCTGTATGGGGTGGCGACCCACCCGCCCGGTGAGTCGAAGCTCGACACGGTCGATCCATCGGTTTTCGGTACCTACAACCAGTTGGCTCGCGCCGAAGATTTCAAGTACCGGTTGCCTGTCGCATGAGCCGCCGCGCGATTTGGGGCGTGGTTCCGATGAAGTCTCCCCGGCGGGCCAAATCGCGCTTGCGCTGGCTGCTGGGGGACGCGCAAACGCAGCAGTTGGCGATCGCCTGGTATCGGGGCGTGGTGTCCGCGCTTTTGGACAGCGGTGTGGTCGACGGTGTCGCCGTTCTGTCCGATGGCCCTGCGCCGGACGACAGGACGAACTGTCATCCGAGGGTGCACAACGTCGCCATCGATGCGCCCGGCGGGCTACCCGAAGTGGTGCGGCGCGGTCTTATGGCCACGACGGCTCTGGGCGCAGAGGCGGTGCTCGTCGCCATGGCGGACCTGCCGATGCTGGAAGCGGCTGACATCCGTGGGTTCGCCGAGGGATGGTGTAGTGACATCGTGCGTCTGGCACCGTGTCGTTTGGGGTGCGGGACCAACCTGATGCTGACCCGCGTGCCGCCGGCGTTGCGCCTGCACTTCGGCCAGCCCAGCAGCCTGCAGCTGCATCGCGCTTCGGCGGTCCACGCCGGCGTGGCGACGGAGACGCTGATCACCCCCGGCGCCGAGCTGGACGTGGACGGTCCGGACGACGTGGCCCATTGGCGAGCATCAGCCGGCGGCGAGCCGTCTTCCGGTATGGAGCACTTCCGCCGCGAGTCGCGCACGCTCGCGCCGGCGTTCGATCAGGATGTCCGTCTCGATAGAGCCGCTCAGCGTCGCCCCGTCACCGTGGTGTACGAACCAAATATCGACTAGGTCGGCGTACAGCCGCGCAACTTCGGCGGCGCTAGCGTCGACGCCGCGCAGTGTGCGCATCATTGCAACGAGCGGCCCCTTGACCGCGCGCCCAGCCACGATCGGGCTCACGGCTACGCACGGCTTTTCGGCGACCAGCGCTCGGACGTTGGGCAGCGCCAGGATCGGTTCGATCGAGACGAAGGGATTGGATGGCCCGATGACGACCAGATCCGCATCGGCCAGGGCGTCGAGTACCAGGGGTGACGCCGGACCGGTTCGCTCGGAGTGCACGCGCCGCACGTCGGGTACGGCGCGCTGCTCGACGAGCCAATTCTGAAACGGGATACGCTGTCCCTCCGTGGTTTCGATGACGGTTGGGGCCGGCGCGTCGCTCATCGGCAGGATAGGTAGGGTGACGCCCAAGCGTCGGGTCATCTCCCGCGTCGCATCCGTCAGTGTCGTGCCCGACGCGAGTCGGTGAGTCCGCCAGACGTGCGTGGCCAGGTCGCGGTCTCCGACTTGGAACCAGTCGGGAGCGCCCAGCCGCGCGAGCGCACCCAGCGTGACGAATGTGTCACCAGCGATCCCCCAGCCCCGCTCCTCGGGGGCGAACCCGGCGAGCGTGTACATCACGGTGTCCAAGTCCGGGCAAACCCGCAGGCCCAGGTGGTCGAAATCGTCTCCCGTGTTCACGATCACGGTCAGCTGTTCGTCGTCGCAGCTCGACGCGAGGCCATCCACGAGCCGGGTACCGCCGACGCCCCCGGTCAACACGACCACGTTACGCATACAGGTCACGGTCGGCGGCGCGGTGCGTCGCCTCGATGGCAACGAGCCGCCGCGGTGCTTGCATGCCCCGCACCAGCACCGCTGGCGTTGCTTCGTCCGCCTGGCCGGCGAGCAAGTCGGCCGCTGCGGCGATGGCATCGGCCACCGCGACCTCGGTGTGCTCGAGTGTTCGACCGTGCAGGTCTGTGCTGCCCCGACGGTCCCGTAGGGATTCGACGCCAGCCGTCCCGATGGCTGTGCCGACGCTGCCCAAACGAAAAGGCCGACCCAGGGAGTCGCTGACGATCACACCCACGTCGCGACGAAGGCGCGCCCGAATCGCGTGGCGTAGATCGGCGGCCGCCGCGCTCGGTGAGCTGGGCAGCAGGATGACCCATCGCCCGGCCGTACTATTCGGGCGCGCGTTTGAACTGTCGATGCCAGCGTTTGCGCAGACGTGGCCGAGGCGATGTCGAACGATCAACACGCCACTAGATGCCCGCGAGACCTGAGTCGACTCGTCGAGGATCAGCTGTACCAGCGCGGGGTCCTTGTCCACACGGTTCGCGAGATCGAGGGCGTCGGCGGATGGCTGTACTCCGTCAAGATCGACGAAGCGATCCTGCGCTCGTGAGATAGGTTTAGACGCCACGACGACGATGTCGCCGTCGTTTGGTCCCGCAGCCGCGACCGCGTGCAACACCGCCGCGACCCAGTCGTCGCCCGGCTCGAGCATGGCGATGCCGGGCAGCGTTTGGAAACTCAGCTGCCGCGAGTGGGGAAGGGGGACGTCAGCCACCGCACTGATCGACTGGAGGCACCGTTGGCACGAGCCCGCCCAGAAGCACCGGATCGGCACGCATCGAAAACGCGACGCTCAGCGCATCGCACACAGCGTCTGGGCCGCCGGTGCCTGGAATCGCGCGGATATCGACTTTGTCCATCAGCAGGTTTTCGACGAGTTCGTACTGAATCCCATCACAGATTCCGAAAGAGCGCACGGCGGTAAGCACATCCACGCTGGCCCATCTGCCCGCTAGCGTCACGTTGTCGAGTTTGCTCAGGTCCGGCGCGATATCGGCTGTCAAGTACGTGTCCGACAGGACGACAAACATGGTGCCGTCAGAGGTCGAGATGGGGAAGGGGACGCGGTTGGGTAGGCGGAGCACGAGCCGGCCGTCTGTGACGTAGGCGGCGTCGTTAGCCAACAGCGGTTTGGTGACGTCGCCGTCCATGAACGCGCCGTCCTCTACGTAGACGGAGTCGGTGCCGTCCCATTTCGGCGTACCGGGCATCGTTTCGCCGTCTGGGACCGCATGGACCGAGTGGGCTAGCCAGCCGCGTACGCTCGGATCGTCAGGCTCGCCGTTGTACCCTGAAATGTGGACGACGATGGTGTCGCCATTCGACATCACCTCGCGCGTGACCTGCTGCAGATCGGAGCGGAGCGTTTTCAACAGCGGAAAGATCTGATGACCGAACACGTTGTCGATGCCTTGATCGCCATCGATTTCAAAGTCCCCAGTTGGCGGATCACACTCGACGGTCGGCGAGGCTTCGGTGGTGCACACGCCGTCCAGGTCAAAACCGATCGACGCCCAAGCGCTGGGCGACTGGTCGAGAAGAATCTCGCGCATCGCAAAGTAGTACGACTTTCCGTCGTCGCCATCGGCGACCTTGGGCGGCTCCGGTGGGCGCCGGGAGCCGCATCCTGCATCGGGCGGGCTGCCGCCACCACCGTCGGCGTCCGAGCCGCCCGCAGCTGTTCCTGCTTCGCCGTCCGGATTCGCGCCGGAATCCGCGCTGGCGCCCGAGCCCCCCGAGCCCCCTGAGCCCCCACACGAGCCGCCGGAACACTCGAAGAAACCGTCGACGTCGGTCCCAACGACGGAGCAGGCGGCCCCGCAGAGCACTGCGGCCGCCCAGGCGGCGCCACGGGTCAAGCGCCGATTTCGTGCGTGTAAATGCCCAGCCACTGCCGAGCATCATAGCCGGCCGGGATCCGCGCCGCCAGGCGTGATCCTGTGCCAGCTCTGCCGGCAGATGGTATCCTTCGCGCGTCAGCCCCCTAGGGGGGTAGCGAACGGACACACACGGCATGACCCAAGAGCCCTCGAACGACCCTAAGCTACTGCTGGGGCGGTACGAGCTGTTCGATGAAATCGCTGTAGGCGGGATGGCCACGGTGCACATCGGCCGCCTCAGCGGTCCGGCTGGCTTCGCCAAACCGGTCGCTGTGAAGCGTCTGCATAGGCATCTCGCGGGCGATCCGGAATTCGTTTCAATGTTTCTGGACGAGGCTCGCCTCGCCGCGCGCGTACGCCATCCGAATGTCGTGGCGACTCTGGATGTGGTCGAATACGGCGAAGAAGTCCTTCTCGTGCTCGACTACATCGAGGGGGAAGCGCTTTCGAAGCTGCTCAAGGCTGCAGTGCGGCGCGGAGAGCGCATCGAGCCCGAAGTCGTGGTCGCGATCATCGCCGGCGCGCTCCACGGGCTGCATGCCGCACACGAGGCGACCGACGAGCGCGGTGAACCGCTGGGCATCGTCCATCGTGACGTGTCGCCTCAGAACATTATCGTCGGCGTTGACGGCGTTCCGCGCGTCCTCGATTTCGGTATCGCCAAGGGCACCGGCCGTATCCAGACAACGCGCGACGGACAGCTCAAAGGCAAGTTGCGCTACATGGCGCCGGAGCAGGTGGCCCGCGGCGACGTCGACCAGCGAGCAGACATCTACGCGGCTTCGGTGGTGTTGTGGGAAACCCTGACCGGGACGCGGCTGCTCGAAGGTGACAACGAGGCGCAGCTCATCAACGCGGTGATCGCGGGGGATTTGCGCAAGCCCAGCGAAGTCGTCCCGGAACTGGCGCCCTTCGACGATTTGGTGATGCGCGGACTGGCACCGAATCCAGACGATCGGTTCGCGACGGCCTACGATATGGCCGTTGCGCTGGAAGAACAGGTCGTGCCGGCGCGTGCCCACGCGGTCGGCAATTGGGTTCGCAAGGCGGCAGAGGACTCGTTGCTGACGCGGAAGCGGCGGGTCGCGATGATGGAAGGCACGCCCATCCGCTCGTCGCCGTTGGCCTCCCAAGGCACGCCCTCGTCGCTGCGTATCGTGACGGATCGAACGAGCAGCAGCCTGACGGACGGCAACGTGTTCGGTGATCCGACGTCGGCGGGGACGCCTGAGGCCAAGCGTGAGCCGAAGCGCCGCTGGATTTGGGG
Source organism: Polyangia bacterium (assembly GCA_030430975.1). Taxonomy (GTDB): domain Bacteria; phylum Myxococcota_A; class Polyangia; order Polyangiales; family Polyangiaceae; genus JAUIKB01. Next base: position 4,921 of record JAUIKB010000113.1, on the reverse strand, counting down.
CGTTGCGTTGCTTTTCGCCGCGCTGCTACTCGTGTTCGGGTACCGCGAGTACTCGCGAAGCGACGGAGCGCGTAGCTACCGCGTGGCGGCTTCTGCTCCGGTCGTGGCGCCGTCCGAAACGGCGGCGCCATCCGAAACGGCGGTGCCTGCAGACGCCGGCGTCGCCGCAGCGAGCGCTTCGGCGGAGCCCGTCGTGTCGCCAGAGCAGCTCGGCAAGCCCAGACCCAACCCGGTAGCCGCGCGCCCGCGCCCCACGAAGAAAAAGCCCGAACCGAAGCCAAAACCGGACGTCACCGCAAAACCGACCAAGCCCAAGGACGACAAGGCGAAACGCTGCGCCAATCCGATCATGGTGGGCCCCGACGGTATTAAACGCATCAAGCCCGGCTGTGAGTGACGTCTGCCTGGTGCCCGGAATCCGGACGCGGTAAACCATTGATCTCATGAGAACCGCGCATGCCGTGACCAGTGCCCTAGTGGCGACAGCACTTCTGTTTCCGCGCACCGCAGCGGCGGACGCCTGCGGAAGTGCCTACGTCAAGGCACAGAAGCACCGCCGCGCGGGTGAACTCAAATCCGCGCGGCAGGCGTTGATCCAGTGCTCGCGTTCCGAGTGCATCGCGGAGGTTTCGAAGGACTGCGTGCAGTGGCTCAGCGAAGTCGAGGCGAGCATGCCGACGATTGTTGTGCTCGCAAAGGACCGCGCGGGTAAGTCGCTCAGCGCCGTCGCGGTGTCCGTCGATGGCGCAAAAGTCGCCAAGTCTCTCGATGGCAAGGCGCTGACGGTGGACCCCGGGCGGCGTGTGTTCAAGTTCGAGTACAACGGTGCCAAGCCGGTGACGAAGGCGGTGACGGTCGCTCAGGGACAGAAAGATCGTGTGATCGAGGTTGAGATCCCGATCGGCAAAGCAGCCAAGAAAACCGGCGGCTCGAAGAGCGGAGGCTTCGAAACCGGTGGCGCCGAAGAGCCCGACGAGGGTGCACCACTCGGCGCCTACGTCTTCGGGGCGGTCGGCCTGGGCGCCGTGATCGTCGGTGGGTCGCTCTGGCTCAGCTCGGAGTTCGATGTGACGGAGCTTCGCGATGAGGAGTGCTCTCCCGCGTGTCCGGCATCCAAACGCGACACCATCGAAACGAAGCGGCTGTTCGGTGACATCGCGTTCGGCGTCGGCGTCGTATCACTCGGCATCGCCACTGTCCTGTTCCTGAATTCGGGTCCCTCCGAAGGGCCGCCGCCCGCCGCCGCGCTGGACATCCAGCTCACGCCCGGCGGCGGATTTGCGACCTGGGCGGGTGCTTTTTAATCGATGAAGATCGGCATCATCGGCGGGACTGGCCGCGAAGGAAAAGGCATCGCGCTGCGTTGGGCGCGCGCTGGACATGACGTCACGATCGGTTCGCGCGACGGCGAGCGGGGCAGACAAAAGGCGAGCGAGCTGTCCCAGACAGCCGCCCGTCCGATCGCCGGCGGGAGCAACACGGATGCTGTAGCCGCCGGCGAAGTCGTCCTCCTCAGCGTCCCGTACGGCGCGCATGCATCGACGCTGACCGGGCTCGCGGAGGGGCTCTCGGGGAAGATCCTGATCGACATCACGGTGCCACTTAAGCCGCCGAAAGTGCGGCGCGTGCAGCTGCCGGATGGCCAAGCGGCAGCGCTTGAAGCCCAGGCGTTGCTGGGGGACACGGTCCATGTCGCCGCGGCGCTACATCACGTGAGCTCGGCGCTGCTGGCGGATCCGGATCGCGAGATCGCTTGCGACGTGCTGGTTTGCGCCGACAAGAAGACCGTGAGGGATACGGTGATCGAGCTGATCGGCGATCTGGGCCTGCGTGGACTCACCGCCGATAGCCTCGCCAACGCGGTGGCGCTCGAGTCGTTAACACCGGTCTTACTTCAGCTCAACAAAGCGTATGGTGCGGGCGAAGTAGGCGTGAGATTCACGGGCATTCCAGAATCCAGCGAGTGAGGCGTCGAATTGGGGAAGCTGGGTGGATCACCACCGCGGCCTACGTCATTGTCGCGACGGCGTGCGCGACGCACAATCAGCCCAGCGAGCCAGCGCCGGTCGCTGCGGCGCGACCGACCGCCGCCCCGCCTCGCGCTCCCCTAGCGGTCAAGGATGCAGGCGCGGAGGTCCGAAACGATGCGGTAGCGGACGCGGAGGTCTTGGTGGAGGATCACGCGCCGCCTCCGCCACCGGTGGCTTCGCCGACCCCACCAAAACCGCACCCTCTGGACGGTCTGACCGAGGCGGAAATGGTGGCGAAGCTGCGTGCGGACGAGGCGGCGCTCGGGTCGATTTCGCTCGGAGCCACCAACGCGGGTGGATTGATCGGCGGCGTGCAGATGCAGAGCGAGCCCGGCTGGACGGCCGTGAATCCAGGGCAGAGTTGGGGGACGCGCGAAACGATCGATAGCCTGAAACGGGCGATAGCGGCCGTGTTGGCTAAGCATCCGAACACGCCCGCGCTACGGATCGGCGACATCAGTGCCAAGAACGGGGGGCCGCTCTCGCCGCATCGCAGCCACCAATCGGGGCGCGATGTCGACTTGGGCTATTACTATCTAGGAAAGAGCACGTGGTACCGGCGCGCGACGCGAGCGAATCTGGACGTGGCTCGTACCTGGACGCTCGTGAAAGCGCTGATCACGACGACGGACGTGGAAATGATCCTGATCGACGTGTCGATACAACGCCTCCTGCGCGAACACGCCGAGCAGTTGGGGGAAGACGCCACTTGGTTGGACCTAGTCTTCAAAGGCCGGGGCAGGCAGCCGCCGATGATCCGGCACGTGCGCGGTCACGCGACTCATCTGCACGTGCGTTTCTATTCCCCGATCGCCCAGAACTCGGCACGGCTTGCCTACGCCGCGCTGATCAAGACTGGCCGGATTCGCCCGGCGCTGGCGTTTATCAAACATCGCGCTCGTCGCGGAGACACCCTAGCGAAGCTGGCGAAACGCTACGGAGTCACGATGAAAGCCATCAAGACGGCCAACAAGATGCACCGGAATCTCATTCGCGAAAAGCGCGTGTATCTGATTCCGAAGAAAGGCGGCCCGCCGCCGCCGCCTCGCGCGGTTGCCGTCCCGCCGCGGCTGTTGCCGCCGCCGGCCGCGCCGCGGACCGACGGGAGGAGTTCGCCCGTTAAGACGGCCCCATGAACTCGTCACAAGTCTGGTCGATCACCGACACGGCATCGTTGAAGAAGCTCGTGTACTCCGAGCTACAAATCGAGCCTTCGAGCCCGCGGTTGCCCCAGAGTTTGATGAAGTCCGACCAGTGCTGGCCAGCGCCGGCTTTGTTGCTGCAGCCCATGAAATTCGGTGTCAGGCCGAGCACGACCACGGAGTCGGTATCGCCTTTTTTTGCAGCCGCGACGGCGTCGTACCATTGCTGCGGCGTGCCCGAGTCTTCGACGTTGGGGTCGTCGCTGAGGAACGTAATGACGAGGATCGCATCGTCGCGTAGGAAGCCGGCGTTGCACCCGCCGGGGGCGTTGATAGCAGGAGCCATCGCCGCGACCAGAGCGTCCATCGGGCGCTCGCTTGGGTGACCGGCCAGTCCCACGAGCGCCGCGCAACTAAATGCCGTGGGCAGGTCCGGCTCACCCTCGATGAAGTAGCGGTTGCCGCCGAAGATCGGACACTTCTGGTTAGAGGCGCCGTCGCCTGCTGGGTTCACGACACCGGCGCCCATCGTCGTGTCACACGCATCGAAGTTGCTCGCATCGCACGCGTAGCCTTTCGGCTTACATAGGTTGTTTGCACTCATCGCGCCGGACTGGCAGTTGCTGGGCGTGCATCGCGTCACGTCGTCAGTGTCAACGACCATGATGTGATAGTCGCTCTTCGCGGCCAACGTCGTCTGAATGGTGTTGATGAAACCTGGGAAGCTCTGGATCAGCGCAGCCTGTTGGTCGCCCATCGAGACGGAGTTGTCGATGATGAACAAGAAGTCGACCTTCTTGCACCCTTCGTCGCCGTTGCCGCCGTCGTTGCCGCCGGTGGTGATCAAGCCGCCATTGCCGGTAGCCCCCGCGCCGGTGCCGCCGCTAGTCGTGCCGCCTTGGCCGACTCCTCCGGCGTTGCCCTGCGCTCCCGAGCCGATGCCTCCGTTGCCAAAGCCCGAGCGCTGGCTGCCGTCGTCGGCGCTACAGCCAATGAGCCCCACGCCGCCACAGCTTATCGAGACCAGGGCGGGTATGAACCAGCGGAGTGTTCGACGTGCCATGGACACAGTATAGGCCAAGTTGCCGCGTGATGTTTGGGATGCGGCGAACGGAGACCGATGCCGGACTATCAGACGATCTATCGACAGCATGCTCGCGAGTATGACGCGCTGGTTCGCGCCGAAGACGCCGACGGCGAGGTGCCCCGAGCGTTGCGTGAGATTCAGGACTTTGACGGCAGCCGAGTGCTCGAGGTGGGAGCCGGCACCGGCCGCGTAACACGCCAGTTGCTTGCGATGGGCGCAACCGTCGTTGCGACGGATGTCTCCTCGCACATGTTGGACTTCTTGCGCTCAAGTCTGGCGTCGCCGCGGCTGAGCACGCAGGTTCAGGACGCTACGGCGAGCCTTCCATTTGATGCTGATTCGTTCGATGCGGCCGTCGCCGGTTGGGTTTTCGGCCACCAGCGACACTGGGCGCCGGAGAGCTGGCGTCAGACGATTGGGCGGGGCTTAGACGAGCTGCAGCGCGTGGTGCGCCCAGGCGGACCCGTCGTGTTGGTCGAGACGCTGGGCACGGGCGCTACGGAGCCGGCTCCGCCGAGCCCTGAAACGGCAGAATACTACTCTTGGCTCGAGCAGGAGCGCGGGTTTCAGTGCGTCTCAGTGCGGACCGACTACCGGTTCGAATCCCCGGCCGCGGCGGTCAAGATCGCCGGATTTTTTTTCGGCGAGGCAAAGCGATCGGC
>JAUIKB010000112.1 GCA_030430975.1 Polyangia bacterium | reverse complement strand
CGATCGCTGCTCAACCCGCAGAACGTGCCGGACTACGAGGCGTGCGCGCGCACGGGCGAGGGCGTGTTCGATACGCTCAAGGCCGTCAGCAAGCTCGTGCTCACCGAGCTTAAGCGCGGCGGCTAGCCCTTCGCCCACAACCCTCGAAAGGCGTCGCCCATCCGGGTGGCGCCTTTTTCGTTTGTCGGCCGCTCGTTGAACTGCGGGGACGCGTAAACCAGTTCACCGGACCTTTTGGAACGAGGAACACGTGCGAGCCGGACGTGAACTGCGGGGACGCGTAAACCAGTTCACCGGACCTTACTGAAACCGCGTTCGTCTCAACGACGCGCTGAGACTTCTCGCGATGCGTCGCCGGTTCAAACCGAAGATGACACGCCCCCGTTTCCACTTTCTTCTGTGTTCGCCATCCGCGTCCACGCGACAGCTGCTGCCTGCACCGAACGGTCGTCGCGCTCTTGGTCCCTTCGACGTCGCTTGCATCGCCAGGGACGTCGACCCGGTGACGCCGCCGAGCCGGACGTGAACTGCGGGGACGCGTAAACCAGTTCACCGGACCTTTGAAACGGAGGAACACGACGTGCAAGCCGTTCAAGTCCCGTAAGACCCTGTTTGTGCGTCCCCGCTGTTCACTTCACGCAACCGACCCGACTCGCGGACCGTTCAAGTCCCGTGAACCAGTTTACGCGTCCCCACAGTTCACGTTTGCGGACTTAAGCTGGTGCGTCATCCAGCAGGTTCGGCTTCGTTCTAGTCGCTCGCCAGAAGTAGACTTCGCTAGGATTGATCGCAGCCAGACGCTTCACCTCACTTTGGGCGTCCTCCATAGTCCTGACAATCGAGCACACCGCTATGCGTTGCTCGATAGTGGCCCCCTCGAAAGAGTCGAGCCTCAGAACCGCGAATACTTGAACCGGGTAGCGCTTCGACACTCGATTAGCCCGTTCAAGTCCGGTGAACTGGTTTACGCGTCCCCGTAGTTCACCCGTTCAAGTCCCGTAAACCAGCTTACGCGTCCCCACAGTTCACGCACACCGGGAGGAGTCGCGGATGCCAATGCACCCGGGAGGAACCAGCCGCCCAGCGGCCAAAGACAAGCGATTGACCCCGGCGCACGCTTTTCCAAGCGGGTTGGGAAGTGGCGCCTTTCTGGGGTCAGTTCACGGAAACGTTCATGCTGTAGCTGTTGCTGGCGCCGTCGTAGCCGGCCACCCGGATGTAGATCTGGCCGGTCTCCGGAGCGATCACGTTGACCTCTTCGGAGTCGCCGGTGCCTTCGCTCTGATTGATGGCACCGCCCATCGAGTTATTCACGAACAGATCGAGGTCGCCGTCCGCGTGGGTGAAGTCGATGCGGACGCGGACCAAGTCCCCGGACGTGACGTCCACGGCGAACCAGTCTTCGCCACCATCGCAGGTTTCGAGACTGTAGGTGCCTTCGGGGATGCTCGCCGCACTCGACTGGCTGGAGTTGCCTTCGTACATGTCACCGCAGCCGCCGGGTGGCGGAGTGCCACCGCCGCTAACGTTCAATACGGAGTCGTACACGTCGCAGAACGGCTTCCACTCGTGGACTTCTTCGGTGTCGTTCAGCACATCGCGCTGCGAGCAGCTCTCGTCTTCGCTCCACTCGTTCCACTCGGCGCTGCGCCCGATGCTGGCAGCGTAGTCCTTGAAGACGTTGTAACCGCCGTCGGTGTTCTTGAACACGGTCGGACCGTTGCAGGTCATCGTGTCGGCGTTGTAGGCGTTGGCTTCGTTGTACTCCATCACGATGTCGTACATCGCGGCGGTTGAACCGTTCCAACAGCAGGTCTTGGACTTGTCGTAGACGAGCTCGGCGAACACGTAATCGGACAGCGTTCGGTGCTCACGGTCTGTGTCCTCGACGCTCTTGCCGAAGTGCGTTTGATTCAGCTCATACAGCTCTGTGAACGCATCCTCTCGGGCGATTCGTGCCGAGCATGACGAGGGGTACTGCTTGAGATGATTGCGGCGGTCTTCGATGATCGCCAGAAGCGCAGCCTTCTCGTCGGCGGGATCCAGCTCGCCGAGCAGCGCCTCGAACTGCGCGGGCCGCTGGGCAATCGTGGCGGTGTCGTAGTTCGGAATGAAGTCGCTCGTATACGCCGGCATGACGACGTTCGTCCAACGACCGCCCACGTTCTTGGCCGTGCGCCAGCGCTTGATGCCGCCACCCAACTTTGCGTATTCCTCGCCGTCGGAGTTTTCGCCTTCGCCGCCGGTTCGGACGTCCGTAAACGAGCGCTTGGAGGAGGCGCCGTCTTCCCATTTGGCCTGGCGACGCGGCATGCTGCCGCTAACCAGCTGCGCCTCGATCTTACTCTCGCCAACTTTTTCTGAACGGATAACAACCAACGTATGCCCGATGCCGCGTCGCTGCCATCGTTCAAGCAGCGTGTCGCCGGGCAGAGTAGCCGCCGGCTTGAGGTTGAACGTGTTGTTCGAGTCGGCCACGTTAACGGACCCGAAGTACGACAAGAGGATCCGCAGGAAGTGCCCCGCCCGCTTGTTTAGGAAGATCTCGTCAAAGTAGGTGCCGGCGCGCGCGCCATCACCGAGGAATGGCTGGTCGTCCGACGCCGTTCCACCGATGCCGCGTGAGCGAAGCTTGGAGTCCTTCGGCCAGCCGTCACCCGCGTACTGCGAGGCAGTCATGTAGCTGTAGTCTTTGTAGGCGGTCTTGTAGTTCGGCATATTGCCGTAACGTCCGTTGGCGGTACGAGCGCCGAAGTGACCAAAGTAGAGACGCCCATTTGCGCCGTCCACTGCCTCCATGAAGAACGGCAAGTTATACCACGCCGAAAACGCTACGCGCAGAAATATCGTCATCTCCGCGCACTCGAGACTCGGCGACGGGAGGGTCTTCCCGTACGGCGTCGTTAGTTCGAACGTCTTGTAATAGGTGTTGTGACCGTCGATCTTCTTCAGGCTTCCCACCCAGGCCGCGTACTTTTCGTCCCAGTTGAGACCACTGTCGGCCGACCACGCCATGCCAGCCTTGCGTGCCGCAGCCGACGCCGTGTCCTCCCACTGATTCTTTACTTCCCAGACGGCCGTGGACGACTGATCCACCGAAACCGGCAGCCCCTTGCGACCACCGAGGGTGTCCGCCTTGGACGGTGGTGGCGCTGGGTCGAAGAGCGACTTGCCGTAGTCGTCATCGACAAATGCCGGGTTTGCGCCGTCGGAGCCCTCTCCCGGCACGTCCTCGTCTGGGCCTCCTGAAGCTGAGCACGCTCCGAGCGCCAATCCGAAAAGCGACCACCAACCGATTCTTAAGCGCGTCATATATCCTCCGGGCCGCGGACGTTTGAGCCCCAGCCGGTCAAGCCTGGCTGCGTAGCAGCCGAACTCACATGATACAACGATTCCGGCGGGTTCCGGCGGCTTACATTCGGGCGCCGCCCGAGGTCCCAGCATCCGCCTCAACCGGCCAGCCGACCCGTTCCCGCTTGGCCCGGCAGCGGAACACACGCGCGCTGCTACAACCAGCCATGTCCAACCGTCTGGCCGCGGCGACCAGCCCGTACCTGCTCCAGCACGCGGACAATCCCGTTCACTGGCAACCCTGGGACGACGCGGCGCTCGAACAGGCGCGCGTCGAGGATCGGCCCATCCTGCTGAGCATCGGCTACGCCGCTTGTCACTGGTGCCACGTGATGGAGCGCGAATCGTTTGAGAACGACGCGATCGCGAAGCTGATGAACGAGCACTTTGTCTGCATCAAGGTCGACCGCGAAGAGCGTCCGGATCTCGACGACATTTACATGGCCGCCACGGTCGCCATGCACGGAAGCGGCGGATGGCCGATGACCGTGTTCTTGACGCCGGCCCAGGAGCCGTTTTTTGCAGGCACATATTTTCCACCTGAAGATAAGTACGGGCGACCGGGTTTCCCGTCGGTGCTGCAACGCATTGCCGACATGTGGGCGACCGAACGCGAAACTCTTTCGGAACAAGCGTCGAGCCTCATCGAACACTTGAACGCCACTAACCGATCCGCGGCGCCTCAGGCGCTGGACGATACCGTCCTTCGAACCGCGGTCAGCCAGCTCGAGTCAGCCTTCGATCCTGACTACGGCGGCTTTAGCGGCGCACCCAAGTTTCCACCGACGGCCTCGATCCGCCTGTTATTGCACTACGATGTCGCCGAGAACAGCGACGTCGCCAAGCGTATGGCAACGACCACGCTTACCGCGATGAAAAATGGAGGCATCTACGACCAGTTGCGCGGAGGTTTCGCGCGCTACTCGACCGACGCTCGTTGGCACGTTCCGCACTTCGAAAAGATGCTCTACGACAACGCGCTGCTCGCCCGAGCCTATCTCGAAGGCTATCAGGCGACGGGCGACAGCGAGTACGCCCGAGTAGCGGCGGAAACACTCGATTACATCGTCGCCGAAATGCAGAGCCCGGAAGGCGGTTACTACTCGGCGACCGACGCCGATAGCGAAGGCGTCGAAGGCAAGTACTTCGTTTGGAGTCATGACGAAGTGCAGGAGGTGCTCGACGCTGAGACCGCAGCCGCGGCAGCCGCGTACTTCGACATCGCGCCACAGGGCAACTGGGAAGGCACCAACGTGCTGCACACGCCACGTTCACGCGATGACGTCGCCGCTGAGCTCGGCATCGGCTTGGAGACGCTTAACGGCCGCCTGACCGCCGCTAAGGCTCAGCTCTTAGAGGTTCGCAAACAGCGAACGGCACCAGCGCTCGACGACAAGATCCTGACGAGTTGGAACGGTCTCATGATCGGCGCGATGGCGGAGGGTTACCGCGTGTTAGGCGACCGGGGCCATCTCGACTCCGCGTTGCGCGCCGCCGAGTTCATCAGCACTCGGCTGCGCGGTGACGACGACGGGCTCTTGCGCACCTATCGACAAGGTAACGCGCACACCCAAGGCTACCTCGATGACTACGCCTATCTCGCCGATGGCCTGATCGATCTTTACGAAGCAGGCGGCGCACGACCGCACCTGGACAGAGCCCACGATCTCGCGCAGAAGCTGCTGGACGACTTCCGGAGCCCTAGCGGATCGTTTTTTCAGTCTTCGTCCAGCCACGAACCGCTCATCGTTCGGCATCACAGTGGCCAGGACAGCGCGCTGCCGAGCGCAAACGCTATCGCCGCGCGCGCGCTGGCACGCCTGAGCCTACACTTCGATAACGCTGCGCTACGCACGCACGCTGTCCGTGCGCTCAAAGCCTACGGACAGCAGATCGAGCGTTCACCTCGTGCCCACGCAGCCTCGTTGCTTACGATGCTGCAGCTGATGCAATCCGCGACGGAGCTCGCTTTCACCGGCGAGAGCGGGCGCGCCGAGCTGGAGCGCGCAGTCGCAAAGCACTACCTACCGTTCCGCTTCATTCAGCACGATGACGGCAACCGACGTGAAGGACTCGCGTTGCTGACAGACAAGCCCACGGCCGATCCAGCCAGGCTGTTCGTGTGCCGCAACTTCACGTGCAACGCTCCCGTCACGGATCCAGCCGAAGTCGAATCGGCGCTCGCTGCCCACGCGCGTTCACAACCGACGGGCGCGGTTGCCGTAACGGCTGGTGTTCTGACCGGCCGTGCCACCCCTGAGGGCACCCAGCGCTACGCCGCGCGGTTCCAGCGACGCTTCGGCGACCACGGCTATCGCAACCTAGGCGTTACGGATCTGAAAGCGAGCCGCTTCGGGTTTGGTGGGTATCGGATCGACGATCGCGATCCGGAACACCGCGCCGCGCTGAGCGATGCGCTGCTTAGCGGTGTGAACCTAATCGATACGTCCACGAATTACACCGGCGGCGCCAGCGAGCGCGTCGTGGGTCGAGTCCTTCGCGAGTGCGTCGACGATCAGCATCTGCAGCGAGATGAGATCATTCTTGTATCGAAAATTGGCTACGTGCAGGAATCCAATCTGACGATCGCCCGCGACCGAGAGCAACGCAAACGACCGTTCGACGACATGGTCCGATGCGCAGACGACCTGTGGCACTGCATCCATCCGGACTGGCTGCGTGACCAGCTCTCCCGGTCGCTGGCAAGGCTCGAAGTCGAAACGCTCGACGCGTGCTTGCTACACAATCCGGAGTACTTCTTAAGCGACGCGCGCAAACGCGGTGTACCGACCTCCGAGGCGCGCAGCGAGTTCTATCGACGGATCGGCGCTGCGTTCGAACACCTGGAGCGCGAAGTTCGAGATGGCCGGATCGCGTTCTACGGAGTATCGAGCAATTCGTGCACTCTGGACCCCGACGACCCGGAGGCGACGTCGCTAGACCACTTCCTGCGCGTTGCTAAACGCATTGCGAGCCAGCATCACTTTCGCATACTACAGCTGCCGTTCAATCTGCTCGAGCAGGACGCGACGCGTCAGCTCAACAACCCCGAGAGCCCAGAGCCGATTCACTCGGCGCTTGAGCACGCCGCGGCGAACGATGTGGCGGTGCTCGTCAATAGACCGCTCAATGCGATCACCGATCGCGGACTGCGCCGACTCGCCGACCCGCAACCGGTCACCGGTGCACCACCGTTCGAGGCGGCGCTCAGCCGGGTAGAGCGCCTAGAACGCGAGTACCGAACGAACATCGGCACTCATCTGCGCTCAGCAAAAGGGCGGCCGTCGCCGGAGGGGTTCTTTCGCTGGGCCGACCAGCTCGGGCGCTTGCCGGCCCGGCTCGACGGGATCGAGCAGTGGCGCGACATCGAGCAACACACGGTGCGGGCGCATCTGCGGCAGGCCAGCGGCCTACTGGATCGCGGACTCAAAGGCGAGATGCGCGACCGCTGGAACGACTGGCAGGATCGCTATCGTCCCGCGCTGGACCGATTGCTCCTCGCTCTGAACGCGCGCGCCGCCGAGCGCAGCGCGACGCGCAGCGAGAAGCTCAACACCCTGCTGGATCCGACGCTCGACGATGATGAGCGCCCGATGCCGCTGTCCCACAAGGCACTGAACACACTGTGCGCAACACCGGGCGTGTCCACCGTCCTGGTCGGCATGCGCCGCCGCACATATGTAGACGACGTGCTCGGCGCCATGGAAAAGCCGCCGCTGAAGGGCGCAACACGAGTACTCGACGCGGCGCTGAAGGCTGACATCCGCTGAGATTTGCGAACGCGGGCTCGATTCGTGGCACACTGGCAGAATCATGCGCCGTTTGGTCTCCGTGCTAGCCATAGCGTGCTGCTACGCAGGGTGTTCGACCTTCCCCGACGCCCTGGAAGATGAGGGCGGCGGCGGCAGTGCCGGATCCGCAGCCGGCTCGTCAGGCGAAGGTGGAAGCACGACCGGAAGCGGCGGTACCCAAAGTGGCGGAGCGAGCGGCGGAGGTAGCGCTGGCTCGGCCAACGGAGGCTCGGCCACGGGCGGCAGCGGCACCGGAGCGCAGGGTGGCGCCGCTGGCGGATCCGGCGGAACGAGCGGAGGCGGACAAGGCGGAGCAGGCGGAACGGGCGGAACAGGCGCCGCCGCAGGAACGGGCGGTCAGGCCGGCTCGGGCGGCAGCGCTGGCGCGGGCGGCAGCGCGGGCGGCGGAGGGACCGGAGGCATCGTCAGCGTCAGCGTGGTCGCCGAAAATGCCGTGTGGAAATATTACGACAAGGGCGCGATTCCCGCTAGCAACTGGTTCACCTCCGCCTACAGCGATGCCGCGTGGGATAGCGGCCCGGCAAAGCTCGGCTACGGCGACGCGGATGTAAGCACAGTCGTCGATTTCGGTCCGAACGCCAGCAACAAGTACGTGACGACGTACTTTCGTAAGACGATCCAGATCAGCAATACGCCCATCGCCGTGAGCGCTGCCGTGAGATACGACGATGGCGTGCTGATTCGGCTGGACGGAACCGAGGTGTTTCGCGGCAACCTGCGCAGCGGCGCCATCGGCTACGGCACGCTGGCGAACACCATCATCGAGAACACTCAAGAAGGTGTCTGGCACTCCGTAGATATCAACCCCGTGAGCCTTCCGCCCGGAACCCACACGATCGCCGCCGAAGTGCACCAAGCCATCGCCAATAGCTCCGATTTAGGCTTCGCGTTTCGGCTCGGCATCAAGCATCAAAACTGACCGGACGATCACCCCGCAGCAAGCGGGAATCCCACGCGAAACCGTGGCACACTAGAGGTTGTGACTCGGCACTGGATTACGATCGTACTCGCGGCGTCGTGTTACGTCGCCTGCTCGACGTTCCCTGACGAGTTGAGTGACGACGCGACTGGCGGCACCGCCGGGATCGCCGGTTCGTCCGCGGGCGGAAGTTCGGGGGCCGCGGCCGGCGGCGCCAGTGGTGGCAGTGCGGCCGGCGGTGGCGTGGCGGGCACCAGCGCAGGGGGCTCTGCGTCGGCTGGTGGTACGGGCGCGGTCGGTGGCCAGGCGGGCACCGGCGCAAGCGGCGGCCAAGCGGGAAGCGCCACCGGCGGGCAGGCCGGCAGCGGGGCCACAGGCGGGCAGGCCGGAAGCTCGACGGGCGGATCGGCAGGCGCCGGCGGAACGGGCGGGTCGACTGCGGGCAGCGGAGGCACGGGCGGATCGCACGTCGTCCAACTGATCGCCCCGACCTCCACGTGGAAGTACTTTGACAAGGGTGGGCTACCCGGAGCCAATTGGGCGGCGCCCACGTTCGACGACACCACCTGGTCGATGGGGCAATCCGAGCTCGGCTACGGGGACCCAGACGTCGTCACCATCGTCAGCTTCGGACCGAACCCAGACGACAAGTTCGTCACAACGTACTTCCGAAAAGAGATCGACATCACCGGAAACGTCGTCGGCGTCGTCGCCGAGATGAAGTACGACGACGGTCCGATCGTATGGATCGACGGTAGCGAGGTATTCCGAGCCAACCTGCCGTCCACGTCGGTTAGCTACGGCACATACGCAAACACGCCGGTGGCATCGCCGCAGGAAGAGACGTGGCAAGCGGTGCCGCTGCAGGCTTCGGCGTTACCGCCGGGGAGGCATACGATCGCGGTGGAAATGCATCAGGCAAACGCCTCCTCGAGCGATGTCAGCTTCAATTTCCAGCTGACGGTCACGTACCAGAACTAGCCGCTACTCTGCGCCCTCGGTCCGAAACAGCACGCGCAGCACCAAACCGATGGTCAAGAGCGTAACGCCGGCAAACCAGATCGACCTGTCGACTGCCAATGCCAACGAACCGCACCCCAACAAGCCTAAAACCGAAATCACACGGGGAAATTTTCTTGCGCCGATCGGCAGACGGAGCGCCGCCAGATTCGTGAGCCCGTAGTAAATCAGCACGGTAAACGCGCTGAAGCTCCAGGCGATGGTGAAGTCACCGTAGGCGGCGAGCACCGCCGCCAGCACGCCCACGGCGTATACCGCCCGTTTGGGACTCTGACGCTCTTCGTCGATGCGGGCGAAACTCGCGGGGAGATCTCCACGACGCGCCATCGCCAGCACCACTCGAGACAGTCCGAGCAGCAGATTCAGCGTCACTCCCAGCATCGCCAGGATCGCGCCCAGGCTGACGACCGAGCCTAGCCACGGCTGGCCCACCCTGGACGCCACGAGCACGAGGGGCGGCGAGGTTCCGCCGGCGGTTTTCGCGAACCCTGCGCTCCCCACGACGCCGAGCGCCGCAACCGCGACCGCGACGTACAAGCACAGTGAGCATAGCAGCGTGAGCACGACCGCCCGCGGGATGGTCCGAGACGGCTCCACCACTTCTTCTCCCATCGTGGCGATTCGACCGTACCCGGTGAACGCCACAAACATCACGGCGGCCGACGCCGCCAGCGGCCTCAGCCCGTCGACAGTCAGCGCCTGCCGAGCCAAGCTGAAGACTGTTCCGACCGTCGCTCCACCGGTGCTCAGGACGACGAGCAGCGCTAAGGCCCCCATGGACGCCAACACCAGCGCCGCGTTCACGCGATTGCTGCGGCGTAGACCGCTAGCGGCAAGCACCGTCATAGTTAGCAGGGCGACGGCGGCCAGACCGCCGACCGCGACGCGATCGGTAACCCCCGCCAGGTACAAGGTATACGACGCAAATCCGACAGCCGCCGCGGCCGCCGAGGCTGACTTTGCGCACAGAAAAAGCCATCCGGCCGCGAAGCCGAGCGTCGGCGACAGGAACTTGTAGCCGTATTCGTACGTCCCGCCGCTCACCGGATGAACCGCCGCGAGCTGTGCGCTGCTCAAACCGTTAAACAGCGCCAACAGGCCGGCCAGCATCAGCGCCGGAATCAGTAGCACGCCGCCAACCTGCGCACCGACGGCCAACCCGTAGAACACCCCGGTACCGACGATCGAGCCCAGCCCGATCACGACCGCTCCGCCCAATCCGACT
>JAUIKB010001147.1 GCA_030430975.1 Polyangia bacterium | reverse complement strand
TGCACGCAAAACGCGTCCCGATGACCCGCCGACGGACGAGGTCGAATCCGGGGCGCCGGCATCGCACCAACCGAAACCCGCCTACCCCGGCGAGATCACGCCCCAAGTTGACGACGACATGCCGACGCGCCAGTTCATGCGCACCGAGCTGGGCCTGTCTCCGGAGAGCAAGACGTTCACCGACGAAGCGCCTTCCGGTGCCGGTAGCGGCCCTAAAGCAGCACCCGAACCAGCTGACACCGAGGTAAAGCTGCCCGCGCTCCTGGGACATCAGTCGGTTCGCGTTGCCGTCTTGGCTCCCCCTGACGACCAAGGCGAGTTCAAGGTGCGACTGCTGCGCGCTGGCGATGCGCTCTCGACGGGGACCCGCGAAGCGATCCTGGTGGTGTTGGAGCCGGGCATGCGCCCGTTCGAGTAGCCGGCGATACCCGTTCGAGTCCCTCGCCCCGCAATGGCGACCCGCCTTTCGAGCACCAGCTGCGGTACGCTTGCGCCATGTCAGAGCAGCCCGACGACGCCGAACTAGCGGAGTTTCGCAAGCGCGCTGCCGCGTGGATCGCGGCGAATCGCCCTGCTGACCCAGGGTTCAAACTCCCGCAGACCTTCTTAGAGGTGGAGTCGAAACGGCAGTTCGAGTTCCTTCGCCAGTGGCAGGCACGCCTCTACGCCGCCGGGTTGCTCGGCTTCGACGTGCCCCGAGAGTACGGCGGCCAAGGTGTGTCGCCGGCTAAGAAGCAGATCGTCAGCGAGCTGTGCTCGGAACACCAAACGCCATTCATGGTCAACCTGATCGCCCTGCAGTGGGCGGGACCGACCATCCTCGCGTACGGTACCGAGGAGCAGAAGAAGCGCGACATCCCGCGCATCCTGTCAGCCGACGACATTTGGTGTCAGGGATTCAGCGAGCCAGAAGCGGGCAGCGACTTGGCGAGTCTTGCCACGCGGGCGCAGCGCACCCAGGACGGCTATCTCGTCACGGGCCACAAGGTGTGGACGACGCTCGCTCATTTCGCGCAGCACATGATCCTGCTCGCGCGAACCGACCCGGACGCCCACAAGTACCAAGGCCTATCGTACTTTTTATTCCCTATGGGAAGCCAGGGCGTCACCATTCAGCCGCTAACAAAAATGACCGGCGAGGGCGGTTTCAACCAGGTGATCTTTGACGACGCACCGATGCCGGCCGACTGCATCCTGGGTAGCGAGGGACAAGGTTGGCAGATCGCTATGTCGACTCTGATGCTCGAGCGCGGCGCCGCCGAACAGAGCGCGCGCCACCGCACGGCGAGCCTATTCGCGCAGCTGAATCGCATCGTCGAACTGGCGCGCGCGACGCCGCGGGTTGGCCGCCGTGCAATCGATGATCCAGTGATCGCCGACCGCATCGCGCAGCTGACCATCGAGGCCCACGCGATCGCGTATGGCGCTGTCCGGGGCGAGGTTCCGTCTCTAAATCAAGAGCGTCCGATGGCACTTCCACTGATGAACAAGATCGTGTCGTCTGAGTGGAACCAGCGACTCACCGACTTGGCCTGCGACATCCTCGGGCCCGCTGCTGCACTTTGGGTCGACGACCCCAACGCACCCGACGGCGGCATGTGGCCGCGGGCTTTCATGAACTCGTTCGGTATGACGATCGGTGGCGGCACGTCGCAGATCCTGCGCAACATCATCGGCGAACGCGTGCTGGGCCTGCCGAAGAGCAAATGATGAGCAACTTCGAACTCACCGTGCCGGATCCCGCCAGCGGCTTCGGCTTCACAGACGCCCACGAAGAACTCCGTAAGTCGGTCCGGCGCTTCTTAACCGAACGATATCCGGTTGCGGAACTAGCCAAGCGTCACGTCGCATCCGACGCAGCGGTGTGGCGTGAATTCGCCGAGCTCGGTTGGCTGGGCATCGCGCTGAGCGAAACGGTTGGCGGCTCCGAC
>JAUIKB010000111.1 GCA_030430975.1 Polyangia bacterium | reverse complement strand
ACGAATGGCGAGTCAGCGCGGGGCGAAGTGCGGCGCCGCAACGGCGCGAGTCCCGAACGACGCCAAGCGCGCATCGTCCGCGTCTCCGCCGGGGACGTCGATGACCGCGAGCGCGAGCGACTCAGGCTACTAGATCGCGTGATGCTGTCGGATGGCCGCGGCGCCATTTCCCGTGCGGCGACGGCGTACGCTGAAGCCGGTTTCGAGTTTCCGCACGAGCAAGAAGTTCAGCTTCAGTTGCTCGAGCACTTCGATGAGGACCGCGCTCGCTGCGCGGTCGAAGTCATGGCGCAACTCGTCGAGAAAGAGCCCCCGATCAAGAAGCCGATTCTCGAACAACGCCTGCGCCGACTCGAGGAGTACGGCGAGGACGAAGCCACCCGCGACGCCGCCTCGTCCTTGCGTCGCGCCATTCGCTGAACCCGCACGAATCGTGGACGGACGCGAGTTCGAGGCGCGGTTCCGGCAGCTGGTGGGCCGCGCGGCGTTGCCGCAGAACGTCGCGTGCGTCGAGTGCAAGCGTTGCCGCGCCTGCGACGGCTGCACGTTCTGCACGGATTGTGAGCAGCTCCTGCGCTGTCATTACTGCGTTCGGTGTAAGAGCTGCAGCGAGAGTTCCCACTGCCGCGACAGCGTCGACCTGATCGGGTGTCAGCACTGCACTGAGTCCGAGCGTTGCCGCGCGTCCTCGTACCTCGTCAGGTGCGTCGGCATGAGCCAGTCGACTTACTGCTTCGGGTGTGTCGGGCTTTCCGGGCGGGATTTCCACATTCTGAATGAACCGTACGAACGTTCGGAGTACTTCGCGCTGACGCGCTCGCTCTCGCAGCAACTCAGGATCGCATCGCGCTGAGGTCGGTGTGGATAAGCCAGATCCGGTACTGGAAGGGTTGTGGAAGCGCGTCCTGGAGGATTGGGACAACGACGACCGCCACGGCGCCTTCCTGAATCACTGCCAGGCAACCGGCCAACTGGTTGAAGCAGCCGTTCGGTATCGCGGCATGAAGGGTGATCGGGACCGCGGTTCCTCCGCCGAAAAGCGGCTCGGGGGCGTGGCCATCCTGGCGATGGCGCATCTCGATGCTGAGCGCTCTCGCGAGCGTCCGAAACCGCGGCGCTGGGGGCCGATCATGCTGTGCGTCTTTTTTGTGTTGGCCTCGGTCGGGCTCCTAGCAATTCTCAAGCCCTGAGCTGGACTCTGCCCAGCCCGCATCAAATAGCCACCCTGCCCGGAATGTTCCCGTGACTACTGGCGTTGAGGTTGGTGCACAGATGTTGGCGTGAGCTTTGCACAGAGCGCGAATTTCCCACTGCGCTTTAACTCGAGCGCGCATCGGGCTATCAGGCCCAGGACTCTGGAGGTTCAATGACGATTCACTCAAGCCTAGTTTTCGTAGCTGCCGCCGCTTTGGGGCTGGCGAGTACGGCCTGCGGGTCCGACCCGGTCGAGCCCCCGGCATCTCCTGCGGGAGGCACGGACGAGCCGGTCGCGGATGAGCCCGTTGCGGACAAGTCGCCGGCGCCGGCCGGCACCGGTGGCGACCGCGACAGCGACTCCAACCCGTCTTCGATCAACATTTCTGACAAGATCAAAAAGGCCTGCGGCATCAGCGACGCCGAAGCGAACTTCGCTTTCAACCAGGCCAACATCCGACCGCAAGACGCAGCCGTGTTGAAGAAGCTCGCGGAGTGCTTCACGACCGGTCCGCTCAAGGCGGAGGACATGCTGCTTGTCGGTCACGCTGACCCGCGTGGCGATGAGGAATACAACTATCTGCTGGGCGAGCGTCGCGCCGATGCGGTGAAGAAGTTTCTGATCACCAAGGGCATGAAGGGCGATCAGGCGACTACCAGTTCACGTGGTGAGCTCGATGCGACCGGAACCGACACCGCCGGGTGGGCGGCCGACCGTCGCGTCGATGTGAAGCTCAAGTAGGCATGGCGCTTTCCTCGCTATCCCACGCATGGCTTGGCGCGGCACCCGACGCGGCGGGCAAGGCGGCGAAGCTCAGCCCACTGAGTCTTGTGCTCGGGTCGTCCGGTGTCGTTCTGGCGGTGCTGCTGCTGCTCGTATTTGCATCGACGGCGGTTTGGGTCATCTGGTTGCTCAAGTCGGCTCAGATCCGTCGACTGCGCAAGGCGCAGCACGCCTTCGAGCAGGCCGCGGAGACGGTGACGACCGCGTCAGGTCTGATCGAGCTGGCGATTCAGCACCGAGATTCGCCGGGTGGCCGTGTCGTGATGGAGCTGGGCAAGCGGCACCACCAGCCGTCCCTATCCGTTGATCTTCTGTCGTCGGTAGCAAAGCGTGCGATACAAGACGAGCAGCAGCGCGCGTCGAAGCTCATGCCCTCTCTGAGTTCGATAGCGTCGGCGTCGCCCTTCATCGGACTGTTCGGTACGGTTTGGGGCATCATGAACGCCTTTTTGGTTATTGGTGTAGAAAAAAGCGCGTCGCTTCCGGTCGTGGCTCCGGCGATCGGCGAGGCTCTGATCGCTACAGCCGTTGGGCTCGTGGCAGCAATCCCAGCGACGATCGGCTACAACTACGTCGACACGCGCATCGGCGACCTGCTCGGCGAGCTCGAGGCATCCGCCGAGGGGTGGGTGGACATATTGGCGCGCGATCCCGGAGGCCCTAGCTCGGCCGTTCCGCTCGTGCGGTCGTCAGCGTCGGCGGGTTTCCCGGGGGCCTGAACGATGGGCGCCAAGCTAGGCGGGGGACGTGGCTCCAGGCGCGGCGGCGCGTTCCGGGACATCAATATCACGCCGCTCGTCGACGTCATGTTGGTGCTTCTCGTGGTGTTCATGGTCACGGCGCCGCTACTGACGACGGGCCTGCAGATCTCTTTGCCCGAAGTCAAAGCGGCGAATACGCCGGTAAAGGACGCCCGACTCCTCGTCACTGTGACTGCCGAAGAGCGGATCCTGTTTGGGGATAAGGACGTGACCGACAGCGTTCTCACCGTGTTCAAAGAGAACGCCCGCGTTCAAAAGGAACGGGAGCTGTTCATCCGCGCTGACAAGAACGCGCGCTACGGGGTCGTTGCGAAAGTGGTGGCGGCGGCGCGGTCGAGCGGCGTGGAGTCACTGAACCTGCTCGTTCAGCCAGAGATCGAGGAGCTGGACGACTCGCCAGCGTCTGGTAACCCAAAGAAATGAACTCGGCGACCGTATCAGCATTCACGACGGTCGAGTTCGCCGTTGCTGGGGCTGGCGCGCTCGGAGTACAGACGTTCGTGGTTCTGCTGCTGCTGTTTGCTTCGAACGATTCCCACATCAACGCGAAAGAGCCGCCGATCGTCAAGGAAGTCCCGATGAAGGTGGCGCCGGTGCTTGACGACGCGCCCTTGCTAAAACTGGGTGGGAAAAAAGTGGCGGCCAAACTGCCCAAAGAGTGGCAGAAACCAGTCGCCGTCAAGCGTGAGGTGGCGGCCAGTCAGCCATCGCCTGACGCCGACGTTAACAAGACGGACAAACTGCCGGAGACGGATCTAGCGAAGCCAGACGCCCAGGCACCCAAGACCGATGCCGAGGTTGCAAAGGACCCGACCGATCTGACCGACGCGTCGCCGGACGCCAAGCCCGATGATGAAGCTCCTGAGAAGGGTCACGCGGACGGTCATAAGGACGGTACGGAGACCGATCCGCTGAAGGCACGTCAGGTGAACCTGTATCGTGCCAAGATCGCCGGCTGGTTCAGCGCGCGGTTCAAGCAGCCCGTCGGCGCAGTCCCCTGCGAGGAGCTGGGGAAGCTACGCGCCTCCGTCACTGCCTCGGTGGGCGGCGACCGGTCGGTGACCGGTTACAGCATCAGCGGACCCAGCGGTAATGCAGCATTTGACGCCCGCGTCCGTCAAACGATGGAGAGCGTGAAAGGACAGCAGCTGCCGCCACCTCCGCCGCTGTATCCAGACATTCTCGGGAGCACCGTGTTCCCGGTGTTTGCGGGTCAGAAGCAGAAGTGTGCCGGCAGCGTCACGCCGCCCAAGTCGGGCGGCGGCGGCGACGATAAGGCACCCGACAAGCCTAAACCGCCCGCGCCCGCGCCGCCCGAGCTACCCGAAGGAGACTAGTCACGATGTTTACATACCCACGCCTTAGCAAGAGGTCCGCTGGGGTCGACGGCATAGCGCTCGCCACCGTGCTCGGAGTAGCGCTGGTAGCGACGCCGGTGCTCGCCGACGACAAGCCCGACGAAAGCGCGCTCGGTGAGTTCGTCGTAACGGGCTCGAACACGGCGCCGCCACTCACCAAGCTGGCGATCCTTCCGTCACTGTCCCCGGCGTTCGAGGACGTCATCGTCCGCGGCGTCGTGCGACGCGACATGGAGCTGTCAGGCATGTTCCGCGTCATTTCGGACAAGAAGGCTCCGCCCGGCACGTACGATTTCGACGACCCGGTTGATATCGATGCTTGGAAAAAGATCGGCGCGGAGGTGATCGTCAAGGTCGCTGCTCGCGATGCCAAGAAAAAGAATCAAGTCGAGGTATTCGGGCTGGCTTACTTCCTAAACGTGGGGAAGGACCCTGTTTACGAGAAGAAGCTCATCGTCGACAAGAAGGACGCGCGGGTAACCGGTCATCGGATCACAGACGCTCTGCTCGGCGCGATTACGGGACGCCCCGGCGGATTTGCGAGTCAGATGACCTACGCTGCGAAGTGGGGTCGAAACCGCGTCGCTATGTCGATGGACTCGGACGGGCACAACCCAAGCCGCGTTACGGACCCGAAGCACACCGCGATCGCGCCTACGTGGGGGCCGAACCACGACCTGTACTACCTGCTGAGCAAGAACTACGAGCCGTTCGCGCTCTTTAATCATACTCAAAAGAAGTATATTAACCTTTCGGAAAAGGGTTCAATCTACAGCGTGGCGTTTAACAGCGACCGCACAAAGATTGCGCTCGCCATTGCCAAGTCAGGCAAGATCGGCATCTATAGCGGCAACGCGGACGGCTCAGGACTGAAGAAGGTCAGCACGACGACCCTTGCGACTCACCCTGTGTTTAGTCCGAGCGGCAAGCTGGCATGGGTTGGCGGTAACACGAATAAGAAGCGCAACGCGCGCCGCGTATATGTCGACGGCAAGGCTGTGTCGCCAGGTGGTTTCACGGCGTCAGCCCCCACTTTTTGCGATACAGAAAACGGCATCAAGTTGATCTACTCGGTCAACGTTGGGGGCGACCGCCGAGACATCGTCATGAGCCAGGAAAAGGGCGGCGGCACAGTGCGCCTGACCAAGAACCAAGGCTCGAACACCTACCCGGCGTGCAGTAAGGACGGCCGCCTTGTCGCGTTCTTTTCCACTCGGCGCCACAAAGGCAAGAAGTCTGACGGCATCTACATGATGAACCTGAGCAACTGGCGCACGATCCGCGTCTCGGGGAGCTTTGGCGAGTCGCTGCGCTGGGATCCGCTTCCACCCCCGGCGGCGTCTGCGTCCGCGGCGTCAGACAAGAAGCCAGCTAAGAAGCCGGCGAAGTCGACGGCCGAATAGTTGCTACTGATCAGAGTCGGGAGACGACCCTGCCTAGGCGAAGATTCCCATCAGCGCCATAGGTAGCTGCATGTTGCCCTGTATCTTGAGCTTGCCGCTCATCATCAGCTGCATAGGGTTGGACTGATTCTCCTGCATCTCGAGCAGGTCGCTCATGCGAACTTCGATCAGGCACTCCGGCGTATCTAGATTGGGTTCGCGATTGCCGGGCGTGACCGCGAGCCGTCGCACGTCTTCATCGTCTTGTATCGCCAGCACTATCGTTCCGGCGACTCGCCGGACGAGCTCAGCCGTGGGCTCGTCGATGGTCATCGCCTTGTACGCGGCGATTTGCCCCTCCGGCTTCAGCTCGGCCTCGTCTTGCTGGCGTGCGGATTGCACGACGATCGGACCGAAGTCTGCCGCCGCCATCGTCACCTGCACGAGCACGTCGTCTTCGAGCTCCCGCGACTGCACGAGCTGGCCGCCCTGCAGGCGCAGACTCCAGATGTCTTCTCCGACGCGAAAGCTGATGCAGCCGGCTGACGACTTGCCCGAGAGCTGCTCTTCGATCTCGGCGAACCGCGCGGGCACGTACGTTTCGAAGAAGCCTTCGGGGGAATCGGGTACGTCGGTCATGACTCAGCACTAGCCGTGTGCTGGCGGGGTGCCAAGTCAGGATCGGCTACTTAATGATCGTCTTGCAGCCGACGAGGATGTCAACCTTGGCCGAGTTGGAGCCCTGCAAGTCAGTGCACGCTTTGCCGATCAGCACGACCTCGCCCTGGTCGTCGTAGTCCCAGCAGCCGTCTGTTTCACACACGTCGTTCGGGTCTGAACGCTTCTTTAGATCGACGCTGCCCGAGTCCGTTCCGAGCACGACGTTGACGAGGTCGGGATCGAGCGTTTCACCGGGTGGGGGCTCGGGACGCGAGTACGTGCATCCCAGTGCCTTACCGCGGATCTCACTGATCGTGTCGGCGAGCTTGTTGGCGTCGAACCCGCCTGTGGTCATGTCGAAGTGACAGGGTACCGACGGATCGCCGCCCATCTGGTTGAAGGCGGTGCCGTCACAGTTCGAAGGAACGGTAGTCGGTGAGCCGGCGTATGCGTATGCAGAGAGCGCCAGACGCATATGGTACGGCGGAGTGAAGTAGAGGCCTTGGGGTTGGCCGTTGGAATCCGAGCCGGGCACGCCGACGATGAACGTCGAGACGGGCGCGGTGGCGTCGTCCCGAGCGTTTTCGATCAACGTGATCACGCTGTCGGGTTCCTCCCAGTCGTCGCAAATTCCGTCGGAGTAGGCGGGACGGTTGGACAGCGACGCGCAGCTGAAGCCGCCGTCGGTGATGAACAGCATCAGCCTCTTGCCTTTGTCGAGCGGAAAGCTGCGGAGCTTCGTGATGGCCACGCGCATCGCCTCGTAGCCGGGACTGGCGTCGCTGGGCGTCGTGTCGGGCGTGTTGCCGACGAGCCAATCCCGGATCTGTCGACGCACGCCCGAGCCGGCGTTGCTCTTGTCGGTGCCGACGTCGGCGATTGGGACCTGTTCGAGGGGCGGCACGCCGCACATCACGGTCGGTGTAAGGAGCGCCGCACACTGCGGGGAAGGTACCGGGTCAGACGGATAGGCCAGCAGTCCGATGTTGAGCCCGTCCGATGCGTCCTGATCGACGGCCGCGATGATGGCTTCGCGGGACGCGTTCCAGCGGCCGCCGGTGATCATGCTCGACGACCGATCGAGCACGATCATCATGGCGGCCGGTGTCTGCTGCGCCTCGGCGGTGAACTGGGCGCACGCATTACCGCCGGCGCCGGCGGTGCCGCCTACGCCCCCGATGCCCCCGACACCGCCCGCGCCGGCTGTACCGGCTCCCGCACCGGTGCCGCCCTGCCCGCCGGTAGCGCCCGTGCTGCCTCCGGCTCCAGTGGCGCTCGGCCCACCTCCGTCGCCGCCAGCGCTACACCCCAGACCCCACGTCAGGCCGGCAACGGTGGCGAGTGCGCTGAAACAGACGAGCTTTCGGGAGCCGCGTTGAGGTGAATTCATCAGAGAAGTTCCTGCCAAGAATGGACGCTGTTAAGTGGCGTGGTGCTGATAGTCTATCACGCCTAACTCCATGCCTTCCGACGGCGAAACGTCCGAAAAACCGCGCAAAGTCCGGCGACCGAAGCGCCCGTGGCGGGAGTTTTCCACGCGTTTCATGACCGGCCACTTCGCCGCCTACCCGGTGGCGTTTCTAGCCTCGATCGCCGCCATGCCGATCGCGATGTGGGTGCGGGACGACAAGCTTCTGAATGCTGGCGCGACGGGTGCAACCTATGGCGTGGTCCGCGAGGCGATCAAGGACATGGGGCTGAGCGCGACCGAGGCCGCGCAAGTCGAGATAATCTTGGAGTTTGTCGGTATTGTGGCGCTCGCTGTTTGGGTGCTCGTGCACATAGAAGGGTTGCCGTGGAGCATCGCAGCGTTCAAAGCCACCACACGAGACCGATTGCGCGGTCACGAAGCCCCGAGCGTGAGGCGGACGCGGCGCTGGTTCGTTGTGAGTCTGATCGTGACGGGAGCAGCGTGCGTGCTAATGGGTATTGCGGGTTGGACATGGCTTTTTACTCTCTGATGCACGGGCTTGCGGCGATCGGCGTCTGCGCGGGTTTGCTGGTGGCATGTGGCGGCAGCGAGAGCGTGAATCTCGAGCAGCCAGCCGATGGCGGGTCTGACGCTCCGTTCGTGGACGGCGGTGGCGGGATCGAGCTGCCTCCGGACGGCGAATCGCTCTGCCCCAAAGGTGCGTGCAACTACCAGACGCAGGCGGGATGTAGCGGCGCGCAGGCCTGTCAACCGGCGTTCAGCGCTGACTCGGTTACGCCTACCTGTGCGGCGCCCGGCACGGTGCCGATCGGCGGTGCCTGCAAGGCCGTGGGTGACTGCGCGAAAGGCGGGTTTTGCGCAGATGGCCAGTGTCGCACGCTGTGCTGTGGCGCGGACTACTCGGCTTGTCCGGACGGGGAGAGCTGCATACGACAGCTAAGCTTCAATGGGAGCAATGGACCGGTTTCTGCAGGCGTCGATCTTTGTTTCCCGGTGGGAACATGCAAGCTGTTCGAAGCGAACGCGTGCGGCGACAAACGCGCGTGTCAGATAGTCGACGGTCGAGGCAAAGTCGCCTGCGCGCCGGTGGGCGCTGGCGATCAGGGCGCCGCGTGCTCACCCCAAGCGCCGTGCATCGAGGGCTTTAGCTGTGTGGGCGGTAAGTGTACGCGGCTATGCAAGGCGGTCGCCAGCGGTGGCGAGCCCACCTGCGATGAGGGCGAAGGTCGCTGCATTCATTCCGATCGCGACCCGCCCGGCGTGGGCGAATGCACGCCCTAGAGGCTGCGCTGGAGAAACTGCGCTATGCCGTGGGTCGCTTTGGCCCCGAGTAGGCCAAACTGCACGCCAAACCCGTCGGGTTTTTTCCAACGGACGACACCGGCGAGTTTCAGCGCTTCCTGGTTCGGGAGCGTGATCGTCACCACGACTTTCTCGTGGAAGTCGGCGACCTCGTCGGTCTGAATGAACATGCCACCCATAGAGATATCCCTGGCGACGCCGTGGAGTTCAACGCCATCCTCAAAGGTGCATGAGACGTCTGCATTGCACGCCACACGAGTGTGCTGTCGCTTTTCTTGCACGATGGATAACTGTCCTTAGGTAGCCCCTACGTAGCAGAGGCAGTTAACCTACATTGTCGTAAGACGAAATGCATCGCCCCTTCGGTTGACTTTGCGGCCGTCCGAAACATGCTGTCAAGCGCGCTGATCCGATGGAAAGCAAAGCGAACGTCTTTGGTCGTCACCTCAAAGGCTGGCAATCCGGCGCGGTGATTGTGGGCATGGCTCTCGTGACCGCCGCAGTCGTTGTGCCGCGCCCGGTGGTTCCGGGTGCGGTGCCCAGTCCACATGTGGACCGACGCGCTCAGAAGCGTGAGTGGCGGGCGTTTCACGAGCGCGCCAAAGCCGCACTCGAACAGCCACTACCGTTTGAGGTGCGGGCCGTGGGCGAAGCGCTTCGCGGTTACGGTGCAGCGGAGGAGCAGGGCGAAGCGCCGCGCATGGCGACGTGGCGCGCTCAAATCCGTCAGCTCGCCTCCCGGGCGCTAGCGGAACATGGTGCCGGCCGACTGCGGGAACTGCGGGCGCTTCAAACCGCGCTGTTCGTCAACGAGCTGGCACGCTGGGAAAAGACTCACGAAGCGACGCTCGACTTGCGACAACTCGGGGGCGGGTTCATCCAGCGCGCGCGCAAGAACGGCTGGGTCGTTGATGGCCGGATCGTGGCGGACCGCTATGAGCGTGCCACCTTGTTCGGGTTCCGTTGGACTCGGCTGGCGGCGCTCGACGAGCACGCGGAGTTCGCTCCGACCTTAGTAGGCTGGCAGACGTATCTACGGTTTCTGATCGACCACCCGGAGGTCGGCCGCGATGGCCGCTCCCGACCCGAACTGCAGCTCAGCTACATCGCCGGAGTCGAGCGGCGCGATCCGGGCTACCCCGCCGCTCTGGCGCGCGGCGTGGTGTTGTATCAGGCGCGCTCTTACGCGTTGGCTGCGAACGCTTTTGAGGATCACCTCGCCAACCGTCGTGACGGTCCACACCAGCTGCGGGCGCGGAACTACTTGGCGCAAACGCGACGCATGGCTGCCGCGACCCACTAGGTTTGCGATCCGTAGGTTA
Organism: Polyangia bacterium; assembly: GCA_030430975.1. GTDB lineage: Bacteria > Myxococcota_A > Polyangia > Polyangiales > Polyangiaceae > JAUIKB01. The sequence continues at coordinate 186 of JAUIKB010000111.1, read as the reverse complement.
CCGGCCAGTCGGCCGGATTCCGATGGGATTTCGTCTGGCCTGCATTCTGGTAGGCTAGGTGGATGACCTTTCGTAACTGGTTGCGCGGCACTCTAGGTGCTGCGGCCGCCGCATCTGTCCTTATTCCCGCCACCGCGCACGCTCAAGACTGCAACCCGCCGCGCATCCTGCTCGTGTTGGACGCTT